>JAZNZC010000108.1:0-14883 GCA_045594745.1 Eubacteriales bacterium | reverse complement strand
CTTCAATTCGCAAAGCGGAGCCGAGCTCCTCAATGCTCTCTCTCATACCAAGCAGCTTATACTTGGCATCTTCCAATGCAACGATCAATTCGTACCTCCAAAGCCCCGAGGGGCAATTTGTCTCAAAATTTTCTATATCTGTACTATTATATCACAAAAGTAGGGAGTCTTGCAAGAGGTTTTTACGATTTTCTTGAATTTTATGGAGAACTTCCTCAATTTAGATAGGCTTGATAGTCTACAACAATTTCGGTTTTTTCGCCATACACGATCCTGCCTCGATGTGTTCCGTCCGGTAAGGAGTAGAATGCATCAGACAGCGTCTTTCTTTTTCCATCGGCATCAGTGATGTAAACTTTCGCGTCTTTACCGGTTTCATACGTTCCCTCATAAACAACGTAGGCGTCATTTTGAACATCGTGCACCGTGGTGCAGATCGTGTAGGTTTCAAATATCAGCACACCCAAAAGTAACACACCAAGAATGACGGCAAGCCCCGTACGCTCTTTTTTACTGTCACTTATTTTTCTCATCCCAAAATAGAGGGCGACGAAAGCCATTATTGCGAATAAACCAATCCAAACCATCGTCCAACAGTGACGCGTCAGAATGGCATCATAAGCTTCAAAAGATTTCATAATTTTCACCTATAAATTTTGAATAGGGCTAATCATACCGATCAACAGCTATCAAGGAGTTCCTTTTTTATAAAAGCTCCTCTAAAAAATCATCATTTGTGATACTTCGTTCTCTTAAGGATACCAAAGCAACGGTAGAGCATCTCCAAAAGGAGCACGCGCATCATCTGATGCGGGAAGGTCAATTTAGAGACCGACAAACGCAGGTCACACGCGCGCTTGACCTCATCCGAAAGCCCAAAAGAAGAACCGATAATGAGGCAAAGCGAGCCCGTGTTCGCAAGCACGCCATCTAATTTTTGTGAGAGATCCTCCGAGGAGAATTGTTGCCCCTCTACGCACATTGCAATTTTGTAAGAGCGTGGGGGGATTGCCGCCAAGATGCGTTTTGCTTCATCGGTAAGAGCGGCTTTTATCTCGCCCTCACTTGGGTTGTCCGAAAGACGCGCCTCTTTGAGTTGCACGATCTCGGGCTTGCAGAACGCCCCCAGACGCTTTTCGTATTCGGCAATGGCATCGCGCCAATAGGCTTCTTTGAGGTTGCCAACGGTGATAACGGTAACTTGAACCATATCTTTCTCCTGAGTCAAAGCATTTCGATTGGAATTTCGGGGTGTGCGACAAACACCTGCACATCAGCATCACCCACAGCACTCACGCATTCATCAAAGGCGAGGTCGGGGGCGTTGTTCTCCTGACTCAGGTGTGCCAGCATCAGTTTTTTCGTGCCCGTGGCACAAAGACGTGCGGCAAGAGCCGCGGAATCGGGATTGGAAAGATGCCCGCGCCGCGAAGCAATGCGCTTTTTCAGATCATACGGGTAAGGCCCCGTCATCAGCATATCGTAGTCGTGGTTGCTCTCTAAAATGACCGCGTCACAACCCGTCAGAGCCTCTTCAACCTCGGGCGTGACGTATCCGATATCCGTCGCGTATCCGATGCGATATGCGATATTTCCATCCGCATCGGGAATTTCAATGCGAAATCCCACCGATGCACGGCTGTCGTGCGGGGTGGGGAAGGATGTCACACGCATTCCGCAAATGCACTCCTCGTGAATGGGTGGGTGCATATTGAGAAGCGGCTCGACCGATGGGTGCGGCAAGAGCTTATACGCGCAGCCGTAGGCGATATGTACGGGAATGGGATGCTTTTTGAGGAATACAGGCAGGGCGCTGATATGATCGGAATGCTCGTGCGTTACAAGAATGGCACCAATATCGTCGACGTTGATATTGGACTCTGCAAGAGCCCCACACAATCGTTTTGCATTCTTGCCCGCGTCGATCAGGAGCGTGCCCGAGGGCGCGGATATCACAAAAGCATTTCCCGTCGAGCCAGAATATAAAGAAATTATGCGAATATCTGTCATTGGAACAGTCCCTCCAGCATCGGGAGCAAAAAGAGATACATCATATCGAGCGCGAACGCAAGCACGATGGGGAAGATGATGGTGATCATCCAACGCGAGCGGTGCAGGCGAGCGGCGCAGTCGTCAATGAATTTTTGCTTCTCCTCGGGCGACATCGTGTTACTCATTCGGTCGGGCGTGAGCCCCTTGCCAACAAAACCGCGGTTGTAAATGACGAATATCAGAGTCATCACCGTGCCGACAGCAAGATAAACGATGTAAATAGGGAAGTATGCCGCCAAAACAAAATAAGCGACAGAAAAAAGGATCGAATTCCCCACAAGGAGCAGGGCAAGCCATTTGTTTTCGGGTTTCATAGAATATCCTTTTGCATTAAAGTTTGATAGCGCCAACAGGGCGAATGCGCAGAACCATACAAGCCCCCGCGCCAAACGCGGCATCCATCGCCTCGCGATAGGAAGCTACATCCGAGGCAGGAACAAACGCTTGGATCGTTCCCGCAAAGCCGCCGCCGTGCACACGCCAAGCAGCCTTTTTATCTGCGAGCAGACGCTCGGAGAGACAAAGCGCGAGGGAGAGCCCTTGCTCGGCTACATTCTTGGTGGTGTATACGTTTTGCAGATAGCAATAGGACGAGCGTCCCGATGCGATCACGTTTGCAAAGAAGGCATCAAGATCGCCTTTTGCCAACGCCTCGGTCTGTTCTGCCACACGGCGGTTTTCCGCAAAGAAGTGCAGGGCACGCATAATGGCACGGTCGCTGTATTTGGGGCGCAAAAGGGGAATGCTTGCCACAAGATCTTCTTCCGAAAGATCACGCAAGAATGATTTGCCGAAATAAGCGGCGATCTCTTTCATTTCTTTGGGAACAGAGGCGTAATCGTCGGTCAGGTCGGCGTGGTTGCCGCCCGTGTTGGTGATGCAAAGATTGTAGCCTGCCCCCGAAATGTCTACATCGAGCTTGTTGATGATGGGGGCGGTAGGATCGGCAAAATCGATGGCAACAATGCCGCCAACGGCACAAGCCACCTGATCCATCAGTCCGCAAGGTTTGCCGAAAAATACGTTCTCGGCATACTGTGCGATCTTTGCGATCTCCACGTTGTCGATGGCACCCTCGTTGTAGATGTGATTGAGAATGTTACCGATCATATCCTCAAAAGCAGCCGAGGAAGAAATGCCCGAGCCCTTGAGTACGTTCGAGGTCGTGTAGGCATCAAAGCCGCCAACCGCATATCCATTCTGACGGAAGCCTGCAACCATTCCCGCAATCAGCTCATCCGAGTGACCCTCGGGCGTTTCTCTGGGGGCGGTAAAGAAGTTGATATCGATCACATCCTCGTGGAAGCCTTCGCTCTTGACGCGAATCATATCCTCACCGTTGGGGGAGGCGACCGCAATGATGTCAAGGTCGATCGAAGCGGCAATTACACGGCCGTGATTGTGGTCGGTGTGGTTGCCCGAGATCTCGCTTCTGCCGGCAACCGAATAAAGAGCTGCTTCTCGGTCAGCACCGTAGAGAGCAACAAAAGAATCGATGGCGGCGGCATAACGTTCCTTTTGCTTTCCCACAGCAGCCTCGCCGTAAATGTAGGAGAGACGAGCATCATATTCACCACTCATCAGAGCGGATTTGAGAGCATTGATCTTCATAACAGTATCTTCCTTTCAGATTGAGGGTTCGCACGCCACGCGCGCGTATACATATTATCTCAATTTATCATTATACCATAAAAGGGAGAGTTTGTCAATCCCTGCATTGCTGCCACAGACACTCCCGCCGTAAAGCAACACCACTCTTTTTAGCAGTGTCGAAACTCTTTTTTGTTGCATACCCTAAAAAAGAGCAAAAAAATTGCCAAAAAAGGAAAGAAATTTTCAAAAACCTCTTGACAATTCTTATATAATATACTATAATATATATAGTATCTATATCGCGCGCGCGCGAGGAACCGGAATTTTATAGAATTAGAATTAGTTTTTATATAGAAAGGAGCAGGGCTTTCAGCCTTTCGTGTAATCGATATGTCAACCAAATTTGTCATTCGCGGAAACCGCCCGCTTTACGGCGAGATCGCCGTCAGCGGTATGAAAAACGCGGCATTGCCCATTCTCTTTGCAACCATTCTCACAGGAGATGTTTGCACGCTTGAAAATATTCCTGCCGTCAGCGACATTACCAATTCGCTCTTGCTCATTCAACAAATGGGGGCACAGGTCAAATATCTCTCGCCCACAACAGTTCTTATCAATACCGTGGGTGTCCGCCAGGGAACCTCTCCCGATGAGCTCGTTCGCAAAATGCGCGGCTCCTCCTACCTTTTGGGAGCGGAGCTTGGGCGTTTCGGCAAGACGCGTATCGCTTGGCCCGGAGGCTGTGACTTTGGCGGAAGCCGTCCGCTCGACCAACACATCAAAGGCTTCCGCGCACTGGGAGCAAAGACCGATACCGAGGGTGGCTACATCTATGCCGAAGCCGATGAAGGCTTGGTAGGTAATAGCGTTTATTTCGACGTTGCATCCGTTGGGGCGACTGTTAACGTCATTTTGGCATCTGTTTTTGCACAGGGTACAACCGTTATCGAAAATGCCGCACGCGAGCCGCACATCGTCGACTTGGCAAACTTCCTCAACGCCTGCGGTGCGAATATCGTGGGCGCGGGTACGTCTGTCATTAAAGTCCACGGGGTAGAGGAGCTCCATGGCTGCAACTATACCATCATTCCCGATATGATCGAGGCAGGCACTTATATGGTAGCCGTTGCCGCAACGGGCGGATGTGTGCGCATTACGTCGGTTATCCCCAAGCACGTTGAATCGATCACGAGCAAGCTCTGCGAAATGGGTGTTAGAGTAGAGGAAGAGGATGACGCAGTTGTGGTTATCAGCGACGGAAAATTGCAAAATATCAACATTCAAACCGTCTATTATCCCGGTTTTCCCACCGATATGCACCCACAGTTTGCAGTGCTCCTCTGCATTGCCAACGGAATTGGTAACATTCACGAGGGAGTATGGCAAAATCGCTTCCGTTACACCGAGGAATTGACCAAAATGGGAGCAAAAATTATGGTAGACACGCAAAACGCAACCATTGTGGGCGTCGAGCAGCTTACGGGAGCGGTCGTTAAGGCAACCGACCTGCGTGCGGGCGCGGCATTGGTCATTGCAGGACTTGCCGCCTATGGCGTGACAGAGGTCAGAAGCGTGCATTATATCAAGCGAGGATATGAAAACCTCGTCGAAAAGCTCCGCGGCATCGGCGCCGACATCGAAGAAATCACCATTGATGACCCCACCGCCGACACCACCGCAAAGGCGAACTAAAAATAAAAAGCTCCCTGCGAAAGAGAAAAAGCTTTCGTGGGGAGCTTCTATGTATGAATCCAACCATTTGGCGATTTTTAAGTGGGTGAAAAAATGATAAATCGAAAAATAATATCTTCCTTTTGCGAAAAAAGTATGCTATAATGCAATCAGAAACCGAAAGGAGAATAACGATGAGTATTGGAAAAAACATTGCGAAATACAGAAAAGCGAAAGGACTCACCCAAGAAGAATTGGGAACCCGAGTCGGCGTTACAAATCAATCTGTGTCAAAATGGGAATCCGAAGTATCTATGCCCGATATTATGCTGCTCCCGCAAATTGCAAATACCTTGAGCGTATCATTGGAAGATCTATACGGAATAGAAAATGAGCCGAAAAAAGTGTCGGTTTCAGCCGATGATTTTCCGTCCATGTGTCATCAAAAGTTGATTGAGCTTTTCTACTACGGTACAAAAATGCAATTTGCTCAAAAATTAACAAATGGCTTTAGGAATGCGTGTCTTTCTAACATCCAAGGTGCAATCGTTATCAACGACGATTTTGCATTCATTGATAAAAGCTACAAAGGAGCAGGAAGCGAATACATCATTCAAAGTAAAGGTGCAGAGGACTATACGCTGATATACCTGGCAGATAGAAATTTGAGAAAGGTATTTTACTATCAATATAAAACGGCTTTTGAAAGATCAAAAAAATCGGATACGGAATTTACCTTTGATGAAATTATGAATGGATGCAATCTTACTGAGGGTGAAACTGCATCAGCACTGGAGCTTTTGAAAGACACCGGCATTAACGAGGTTTACACCGATAAAGAAACCAAGACAAAGAAATATGTTTTTTTGATGTCAAAGGCCTTATATGCACATGCTATCTATAAGATTGTCGAACTGTTGGATGAGGATGCTTGTTGGAACATTGTTCGCGATACCTCGATCATATTGGATTACGCATTTGAAAAATAATAGAATCAGCGAGCCGCGCCACGGCTCCCTTTCTCATTGGCTTTTATCATAACAGGATTAGAAAAAACAGCAAACCGCGAAACAAAGGATATGATTTGTAGGGGGCGACGTCCTCGACGCCCCGAAAACGATCGGTTATTGCAAATAAAGGCGGACGGCCTAATGGAAGGCGGCAAGCCGCCACGAGATTGCGAGCAATCTCTTCGCCATTACCTTGTGTTTTTACACACCACAACAAAAGCCGACGATTTCCCGTCGGCTTTTCGTATGTATGTCGTTTTATATCTTGTCCTGAATCGCCTTATACAAATTCTCCGCATAAAGGCTAAATCCCTGATCGTTGGGGTGCAGAATTTGGTCGTGGAAGAATGCGGGCAGATGGGGAATGAAATTCCAACCGTCCACTGCGGTGATGTGGTCGTAATCCTTGGTGTATTCGCAGAAAAGCTTGTAAACATCCGAAATAGGGCGCGCCATAGCGGTCTCGCGCTCGGCGTCGCCGCGCCAAATGGGAGCAATAACAAACACTTGACTGTTGGGGTAACGTTGATGAAGGAGCTCCAAGAACGCGCGACAGTCTGCTTCAAATTTTTCCATTGTGCACATGCTCCAGTCGTTCGTGCCGTAGGCAACGGTCACAAAATCGGGATTCTCTACTGCATCGCGACGAACAAGCTCGGGCGAGAAGGTGGAGCCGCCAATGCCGCGGTTGTGAACGTCGGCATCAAGGAGATTGGCAAGACGGTTTACGTAGGAAAGGGAAGGATAGGTGGCATCGTAGCCGTGGGTAATGGAGTCGCCGTAGGCGAGGAGCGTGTAGGGGCGCGCGTGCGGCTTGATAGAAGCACCGTCGTCAAGCTCAAAAGAGGTCATAATAACGCCCTTCGACCAAGGGAAATAGATCTCCACAAGGCTTTCTCCCGAAAGCAGCTTAACTTCCATCTCTGCCTCGTTTTCCTTGTCGCTGCCGCCGTGCGCGATGATCGCACCGTTTTCGCAAATATCAAAATAAGCGTAAAGACGGCTCGAGCCATCGGTGAGCTTCGCTGAGAATTTGAGGCTCTCACTGTCGGTATAAAACGCCAGCTTTACCCCCGCGGTGGAGTCGGTCTTGTTGGCGTTTGCCTGATTGTTGTATTGCAAATAGTACTCTTTTTGTGCCGCAGTCATACGAAAGAACTGCACACCGCCGTCAACCTCTTCCACGCGGTCAACGCCGCGCGCAATGCTTTTCAGTTGTTCAAAAGATAATTTCATAGTATCCTCCATATAGGGGACGAAAAAATCGTCCGCCATTTTCAAAAGTATTATAGCATACCAAAGGCAGGTTTGCAAGCCCTTTTTGCAATTTTCCACCCTCATTGCCATATTCTGCCTTGAATACCAAACAGGGCGCGAGGCAATACTTTTTTTGGAACAAAAAATGGGGATTGGTGGCAAGGATGTACTACAACAAAGTGGAAATTTGTGGGGTGAACACCTCGAACCTCAAGGTGCTGACTGATGAGGAAAAAAGGGAACTGCTCTTGCGGATGAAAAACGGAGATGAGGAAGCGCGCGCCGAGCTCATCAACGGCAATTTGCGGTTGGTGCTATCCATCATTCAGCGCTTCACGGGCAGAAAAGAGAACCTCGACGACCTTTTTCAGGTCGGGTGCATCGGACTTGTCAAAGCAGTGGATAATTTTAACACCGAGCTCGATGTCAAATTTTCGACCTACGCAGTACCTATGATCATTGGAGAAATTCGCCGCTACCTGCGCGATAATAACGCAATTCGCATCAGCCGCTCGGTCAGAGACCTCGCCTACCGCGCCCTGCAAGCGCGCGAAGAACTGATCGCTTTGCACGAAAGCGAACCTACGGTCGAGCAGATCGCCGCGCATTTAGGAGAGAAAAAAGAAGCGGTCGTGCACGCACTCGATGCCATCGCCGAGCCCATCTCGCTTTACGAGCCCGTCTTTAACGATAATGGTGACGCACTTTATCTGATGGATCAGCTCTCCGATTCCTCATCGGGGGACGAGCGATGGCTGGAAAACATCGTCTTGCGCGAGGCAATGATGCGACTCAACGAGCGCGAGCGCAAGATCATCAACCTGCGCTTTTACAAAAACAAAACCCAAATGGAGATCGCCGAGGAGATCGGCATCTCACAAGCACAGGTCTCCCGTCTCGAAAAAGGTGCGCTCCTGAAGATGCGGAAGGAATTGTAAAAACAAATACAAGGTATGGGCGACCAGTGGTCGCCCGCTTTTCGTTTGCTTGTGATTTTTGGTTCGGGGCGACGTCCTCGACGCCCCGAAAAGAAACGATTATTGCACATAAAAAAGCCCCGCACTTGGCGGGGCAAAATTTTATCTATGAATTTTCACCAATTTTTCCACATTCACCGCAAGCGCTTCAACCAAGGTGTCAACGTCCTCGGTGGTGTTGTAGTGACTGAAGCTGATACGCAGAGCACATTCGGTCTCGTCCTCGGTCGCGCCAAAGGCGAGGAGCGCGCGGCTGAGCTTTTTGGAGTGCGTCGAGCAAGCAGATCCGCCCGAAACACAGATCCCGCTCTCGGAGAGCGCGTGCACCATCGTCTCACTCTTGATATCGGGGAGCGAGAGGGAAAGAATGTGCGGTGCGCGTGCGCCTGTGGGAACGTGCAATTTTACGGGGAGAGCCGAGAGCTTTTCTTCGGCATAATTGCGAAGTTGTAACAAATGGGGGAGATGTGTGTTGAGGTTGGCAAATCCGTACTTTGCCGCCGCGCCAAAGGCAACGATGCCAAGCACGTTTTCGGTTCCTGAGCGGAATCCGCCCTCTTGTCCGCCACCAAGCAGAGTGGGGACGATATCTCGGCGTTTCAGCGCCGCCGCGGAAACGTAAAGCGCGCCCACACCTTTGGGGGCGTGAATTTTGTGACCGCTGATGGTTACAAGGTCAGCCTTGATCGTCTCGGGGGTAAGGCGGCATTTCAGGTATCCCTGCACCGCATCTGTGTGTGTTACAATATCGGGGTTTTGCGCCTTTGCTAAAGCAAAAGCACGTTTTACATCATACATTGCACCTGTTTCGTTGTTCGTCATCATAATAGAAACAAGAAAAGTGCGTGCGTTGAGCGCATTTTGGTACGCGCTCCAATCCAATTCGCCGCCGCGTGTGGGGATGCGAATGACCTCAAATCCCTCTTTTTCAAGGGCGAGCATAGCACTCTCCACACCGGGGTGCTCGGAGTCTGTTGTAATAATGCGACCACCACGGCGGCGTTCTTTTGCATACGCCGCGCCGAGAATGGCCAAATTGTCGGCTTCACTTCCACAAGAAGTGAAGATCAGTTGCTCGGGGCGAAGAGGACCACGCATACCAAGCGTGGATGCAATCTCTCGGCGGGCATCTTCAACGAGCTTTCGTGCCGCCTGACCGGCGGGATGCAGAGAGGAAGGATTGCCAAAGGTCTCCATCGCCTCAAGAATTTTGGCTTTGGCCGCATCGCAAAGAGGCGTGGTTGCGCTGTTGTCAAGATAAATCTGTTTCATAGAACCTTTCAGCGGAAGGTGAAAGCCGAAATGATCGCTTCCACGTCCGCACGATTTGCTTCAAAATTTTGGGGCAGAGCGGTGTAGGTCAGGTTGTAGATCATACTTCTATAACCCACAATGACCTGCAAATAGCGGTAAGTTACACCACCAACGGTGTATTCGTATTCGTATTGCAGAGCCTTGCCACCGCCAATGGTGATTTCTTTTTCGGAGAGACGGGTATAGTGACCGCCAGAGGTGGTCTGCATCATTTCTTCGCTTTTTTCAAAATATTCGCGTACGCTGATGCCCTCACCCGATGGGAGATAGGGAACAATGCCGACAAACGAGCCGTCGGGGGCGGTTGCCGCGTTCGCAGAGCCTGTTTGGTTTACAGACCAGCTTGTAGGAACATAAAAGAAGTATTCCGCCTCATCGCTCGAGGCAATTTGCATACCCGCAGGCGGATTTGCATCGAAGGGGAAGTTTTTGATAGCATCGGTAGGGGTATATTCCTTAGCAAAGGTAAAGTGCTCCAGCATCTTTTTCACATCGTCCATACAATGTGTGTAGAGCTGTTCGGTTGCGGTAAAGGAGAAAACGTAAAATTTGTTGTCTTTTTCGGCAATGATGTGCAAAAAGTGCGTGACCTCGCTTGCAACAGTTGCGGATGCGTGATACTGACGGGCATTTGCACCGCCAAGAGTGGTAGCAATAGAGTCCTCTTCATAGAGGTGTACGTCGCCCGTAGCCATCAGCTTTGTTTGTGCAAGGAGTGTTTTTTCAAAGTAATAGCCAATGCGTGATGTGTTCTCATCAAGTGCCGCCAATTCAGAGGCAAGAGAGTCGTCAATAGGGTATTCTGCAACGCTCACAGCCGATTGCTGGGAGACGTTGTAATACGCGCCCGAAATGCCGGGCAGAATTTTGAGACTCCACGTGGTGGGAACGTAAAGGCGATAGGTCGCACCATAGGCAGTGGCGCTCTGCATTCCCTCGGGAATGAGCGTGTCCTCTGTCGCGGCACAGGAAACCGCCGAGAGCAATGCAACAATCAATAATAACGCTGCTGCTATACGCAAAAGAATTCGTTTGTTCATATTGAAAACCTCTTTTCGAATGGAAACTGCATACATTGTATCACAACTTGTACGAAATATCTACGCCTTTGTGTAAATTTTTCAAAAAGATTTCACAAAATTCAATTTTTTCGGCCAAAAAGGTTGCAAAAAGGGGAATAATGTGTTATACTGTTGCCATCAGAAAAACGAATACGCTAAATGAAGTATGCAGGAAAAGGCGAAAGCCGCCGAAGGAGTAACGCTCTCAGGTACCGTTTGGTGAGACTGTATGCAGATAGCACTCCGGAGAAGTCCAAATTTGGATACCGAAGGTGAAAGCCGAATAAAACGGCGAATCTCTCAGGTAAAAGGACGGAGCAAACGACACAAAGAGGAAAGCTCTTTGGCATACGTTTATTTCCCGGAGTCAAACTGTGTTTGGCTCTTTTTGTTTTTCCGAGAAAAGGAGGAAATAAAAAATGGACGCATTCATCCAAGCAGTCACAAAGGTCAACGCCGTTATCAACGATATCGTATGGGGTTGGCCGGTCATCATTCTCATTTTGGGCACAGGCCTATTGCTCAGCATCCGTACCCGTTTTTTGCAGGTCCGCAAGTTCGGCAACTCGTGGGCTACCACTATCATTCCCACCATCAAATCCATTGGCAAAAAGCAAGAAAAAAAGCCGGGAGTGAAGACCGTATCGCAATTTGAAGCATTCTCCGCTGCAATTTCCGGTACCGTTGGTACGGGTAATATCATCGGCGTCGTTGCCGCGATCCTTACGGGTGGTCCCGGAGCCGTATTCTGGATGTGGATCTCCGCATTCTTTGGAATGGTCACCAACTATTCCGAAAACGTGCTCGGACTCTATTTCCGCAAACGTGATAAGAACGGCGATTTTTCGGGCGGTGCTTTCCACTACATCGAAAAAGGATTGGGCTGGAAGTGGCTCGGTTACATCGCAGCCGTGTTCTGTATGCTTGCCGCCATCGGTATGAGCGGCGTACAGACCAACAAAATTTCCGGCACGCTTTCGGGCTCTCTCGACCAAGCATTCCACTTTGATGGTGACAAAATGTTCATCGTTAAGCTCGTTATCGGTATCGTGGTAGCTGCCATCGCGGCTGTTATCATTCTGGGTGGCATCAAGCGCATCGGTAAGGTTGCGTCTATGCTCGTGCCCTTTATGTCCTTGCTCTTCATCGTAATGGCACTCATCACCATTTTCACAAACGCCGGCAAGATCGGTAGCGCGTTTGGTATGATCTTTGGTAACGCTTTCAATTTCAAGGCCGCAGGCGGCGGTATCTTTGGTTACGCATTCGCGCAGACCATCAAAAAGGGTATGGCGCGCGGCGTCTTCTCCAACGAAGCAGGACTCGGTTCCTCTGTTATCGCACACTCCGCATCCGAAACAAAAGAGCCCGTTATGCAAGGCTTGTGGGGCGTTTTTGAAGTTTTCTTCGATACCTTCATCATTTGTACCTTCACCGCATTGATGATGCTCACCTCTGTTGATGTAAATGCTCTGACAGGTGCCGAGGGGGACACCGCAATGGCGCTTTCCATGTTCTCCAACAATTTTGGTGTGTTCGGAACGGTTGTATTCTCTACGATTCTGCCACTGTTTGCCTTTACCACCATTATGGCTTGGTCTTACTATGGAGAAAAAGCAACCGCATTCTGCTTCCAATGGCTTGGCGAGAAGGGACAAAAGATCTCTGTTACCGTTTTCAAGGTTCTCTACGTTCTCCTCATCGTGGCATCCGCCGTTATTGAGAGCGACCTGCTTTGGAATATCTCCGACACAGCAAACGGTCTGATGGCAATCCCCAACCTCATCGCACTTATCGCAATGAATGGCCTTGTTTGGAAGATCACTAAGAACTACTACGACCGTAAAAAGGGCATTGACGTCAAACCTATGCTCTCGGCATACCCCGAACTCAACGAGGAGTTTGAAAAGGAAATCTAAAACAATAGGAACAAGGGATAGCGAATCTGCTATCCCTTGCGTTTTTTGTTGGCTTTATTTTTCAATTCTCGCAATCATGTTTCGTCCGATAGCGGCTACGTGACGCAGAGCCTCGGGAACAAGAGAATCGGGGAAGCGATAGTAGAAGTATCCGCCAATTTCAAAATTGAGCGTACCCTCATAATGAATATCGCGCAGGGCATCGGCAATGCCGTCCCAATCCATCGACTCCCTGAAATCGTAGGGGGCGGAGTGGTTATCGTGCAGACCGTCTACCTCGTGCGCATGAATCAGTTTGACTTGGCTGCCCAATTTACGCAGAGCCCCTGCGGGCGTGTCATTCGTGTCACCGCCTGTCAGTACAAAGTGACCAAGGTCGGGGCAGGCGCAAAAATAGTCGGGGTCAAGCATACCAATGTAATCGAGTATCTCTTCGGGGCGAGAGCACACGCAGGGACGGATAATCTGCCCTTCGTCAAAGGTCCACATATTCTCCATACCCACCTTCACGTTGTACTTTTTGAGGTAAGGCAGCAGCTCATCAAAGAACTCGATGTTATATTGACGGCAGAACTCCACTTCCTCATCAAAAATGCGGTTTCGGGTGTTCAAGGGATGGATGACGATGTAAGGAGCACCGAGAACACTTGTTGCAATAATGGCATTGACAAGCATCTTCATAGCATCCGTACGCAATTCTCCGTCAAATACGGAGATGGGACCAAATGCGGCGTGTGTTTGCCCAATGGTAATGCCGGCTTCGTCGGCGAGGCGGCGAATTTCGGTGTAGTGGGCAATCACTTCTTCCTCTGTGCGGCGGGAATTGGGACGCGCATCGATCTGCTCGCGGTTTCCGATCCAATCGTCAATATTGTAGTCTGCGGCGCGAATACCCGCATCGCGCATCATTTCAAACATTTTCTTCGTGCCAAAACGGGCTTCGAGCGACCATGTACTAACACTAATCAACATATTGTTGTCCTCCTGTGCTTTTTTGTTCATTATAGCACTTTTGCGAGGGTGTGTCAATAGAATGAAGATATAAAATATAATAAAAAACTTTTCAAACACAGTTGACAAAATAAAAAAAGTATGTTATATTATATAAGAATGACGATGATAAAGACTGCCTTAGTTGAAATCCGACAGAGAGTGCGCGGTTGGTGCGAGCGCATGGGGAGTAAGCCGAGGGTATCACTTTTGAGTCGGTGCGGTGAAGGGGAGAGCCTCTGCGTAGCTGCATCCGTATGCCCGCGTTAAGGGTAGGGGATGTTTGTGTCCCAAGAGGTGCGCCAAGTGGCGAAGGTGAGTGGTACCGCGGAGCTTTCCGTCTCACAGCAAATGCTGTGGGGCGTTTTTTGTTTCACGGCAATAAAAACAGTAAAACAATCCGCAAGGATAGAAAATAATGGAGTTTAAGAAAATGGCAAAGGATTACACAAGCACACTTAATCTGCCCACAACCGAATTTCCCATGCGTGCGGGACTTCCGCAACGCGAGCCCGAAACGGTAAAGTATTGGGAATCGATCGACCTGTATAACAAGATGCAGGAAAACAGCAAGGATAAGCCGCTCTACATTCTGCACGACGGCCCTCCTTTCTCCAACGGCAACATCCATATGGGACACGCGCTCAATAAGATCCTCAAGGATTTTATCAACAAGTCCCACGCAATGTCGGGCTATCGCGTACCCTTTACCCCCGGTTGGGATAACCACGGCATGCCCATCGAGTCTGCCATCATCAAGCAGAACAAGCTCAACCGCAAGAGCATGTCCATTCCCGAATTCCGCAATGCTTGCCACAAGTTCGCACAGGACTTTGTTGATAAGCAAATGGAGCAATTCATTCGTCTTGGCGTCGTTGCCGATTGGGAGCGCCCCTATCTGACAATGGATAAATCCTTCGAGGCACGCGAGATCCGCGTGTTCGGAGAAATGTATAAAAAGGGCTACATTTACAAGGGACTCAAGCCCGTTTATTGGTGCCCCAACGATGAGACCGCATTGGCAGAGGCAGAGATCGAG
>JAZNZC010000107.1:0-11725 GCA_045594745.1 Eubacteriales bacterium | reverse complement strand
TCAAAACAAGCAGGGGACATAAAAGCAGCCGCAAAGGCTGAGGCCGAAACCGGCGATGAGGTTTTGTTTTTAGCTTGCGGCGGAAACTTCGAGAACGGGCATTTCGTATTCTTTAATAATTTTGTAAACTTGACCGTTATAAGTGACACTTTGTCCGCTTGTAAACGTCAAGCCGTTGCCTCTGATGTCGCCGTTGTTATTAGCGCCGCCGTTGTAATATACAGCACCCTTTATTCTCAAGTGCGGATAGATCTTCGTTCCGGGCGTGAGATTGGTGACGTCGATCTTAAACGTGAACTTGCCACCGTCAAACTCGGTAATCAGGTCGAACATTTTGGATCCGTCAAAGAACATCAGATCCTCGGCGGTGTATCCCCAAGCGTTTCCGCTGAATACGTAGTAGACCTTATCGCCTTCCTGCTCAACACCCGCCTTCAAAATCTTCATACCAACGAACTCAACGTCTCCTGTCGCCGTGACGGAAGGATCGGATTTGAGCGTTGCCGTAACCGTATACTTGCCGTATTTGGTAGTCGTTTCGCCGGCAGCTCCTCCGGTTACAGAGAAGTTAAAGAGATCTGTAGCAAGCAGGATCTTTGTTCCGTTGGCAAGCGTTGCTACTACAGGGGGCTTGATGTCGCTGATTCTGCCACCTACCGCAACGGTATAGTTGGGAGATATTTCGATCTTATCAATGGTGAATGTCTCGGGAATCTCGTTACCAACAGTATCGAAGTTGACGTAGTCGATGTTCATGGTAGAGGGAGATTCGTTCCAGCAGTTCATAGCACCCGCTGTGCTACTTTTGAAGCTGAACTTTACAGTGTTAGCTCCCGGATCGAGTGCAATGTTTTCAAAGGTGAATTCATAATAAATGCCGTACAGCGGAGCATAGTCCCTGTGAATATCGGTACCTTTGAGCACAACATTATCGGGAATTGCGATCTCCTTGCCGTTGACCGTCAGGTCAAGAATGGTGTTGATCTGCAAGGGCAGCATACGGTAGCCGTCATTCTTATTCGCGCCATTTACAAAGCAGCAATAGCTGTTTCCGCAACGCATGGTGATGTTGCCGATAACTGCGGATTCGGAGTTTATGGTAAGAGTAAGGGAGCCCTCGCCGCCACTCAGAACGGTTTTACCAAAGTTGCCTGCAAAGGAAACGCTCTTGCCCAAGGAAGTAATAACGCCATCTACAACAGCGTATTCTGTCTCTGTATTTCTGCTGCCACCAACGATCCTGCCGTCCTCGCCCTGAAGGGTCGAACGAACGATAACACCGGTCGAGAGCGAAATAGCAGGGTTTTGGGTATAAGATACCGAAATCTTGTATGCCTTGCCAAACTTTGCAACTGTGTTGCCACCGGAAACGGTGTATTGTGATTTGTCAAGGGGCAATCTGTTGCCACTTTCATAAACCGCGTTGATCTCCATTGCGGTGTTGGAGAGCTTATCGCCCGATTGAACGATAGCGTCTCCCGCCAAATCCAGTGCAATCACCGCGCCGTTGTCGAGAACGTCTACGACACCGATCGGAACTGCCACGGTTTTGGTCTCCCCACCCTCGGTGTAGCTGACAGAAACAGAGCTATCGGAGATGGCGAGCTGTTTTTGGGTATCTACCACGTATTTTTCCGCGGGAATGATCTTGGTAGAACCATCGTTATAAACGGCACTGATAACAAGTCCTTTGACATCGAAAACAGATCCCGTTTGATATTTAACTGTATAGGGCTTTTGTGTAACGGTGAGGGATTCCATTACTACGGGAATCAGATCAACGTGGAGCACTTCGCTCTTGTTTTTGTAGGTGATCTTGATGTCACCGCCAACCGAATAAAAATCATTTTCGGTGCTAAAGCTGAACTTTCCTGCTTCAATTTCTTCGCTGTAAGGCACGCCCTCAAGGGTGTAATTTGCCATAACGCGGAAATCCTCGGCACGAGGTTCTGCCAAATCGTTTTTGAAATATTTGACGCCCTCTTTGAGCTCGACGCTGATAGATTCAAGCACAGGCTTAGGCTCGGGCTTGCTGAGCTCTATGAGTCGCTCCAAATAATCTGCATAGTCGTAATAGGACTTGAGCGGAATAGCAACCACAACAGCGATTGTTGCAAGTATGCCAGCAATCAATATGATGATTTCTATAATTTTTCCGGTTTTCTTTTTCATATTCTACTTTTCCTCCGTGTTTGTAGTTTTGTTTTCATTGAGAAATAAACGAGTAAAAGAGCTACGGTGCTTAACCTTTGGTCTTTTTCTCTGCCTTGGCCTTTTTCTCTACTTGGGTCTTTTTTGCTGCTTTGACTTTTTTCTCTGTTTTGCCTTCTTCTGCTCCTGTTACCAGTGCTTTTCTGCGGTTCTTCACTACTTTGCGGAGGATAAAGTATAACCAGTAAGCACAAGCAACGCCAACGATGATATCAAGGTCAATGACCGCGAGCTTCCACCACAGCCAAGGCTCGATGACCGCGCCTACGGTGATCTGCTCAACGTCGTCGTTCTCGTTGTATTCGGCGTTTGCGTAAAGAGGACTGAGGAACATATAAAGAACGTGGTGGCAAACCTCTTTTGCCTGATTTTGAATACGGTTGCTATCGTCAAAGCCTGTGTCAAGGGAGTTGGTTCTTTGACCGAGGTTGATGTCACCGCCTGCGCGAACAGCATCCTCGATAGACATAAATTCGCGAGACCAAGAGTCAACGTAGTCGGTAACGACCGTGCCACAGAAGCCAAGCTCATCGCGGATAACGCCCTGAATGAGTGCTTCGCTGCCGCCCGTCCAAACGTTGCCGATACGGTTATAGGAGGACATAATGCCTACGCATCCGCCATCCTGAATGGCTTTTTTGAAGGGCTTGAGATAAATTTCGCGCAGAGCCTGTTCGGTACACCAGGTATACATCGAATCGCGCTCGTGCTCGGTTTCATAAAGAACAAGGTGCTTAAGGTAGCAGTACTTACCCGTGTTGGTGAGTCCGCGTACCTGCTCGGAAAGCATCGTGCCTGCGAGGAATCCATCCTCGGAGAAATACTCGTAGTTACGTCCGCCCCAAGCGCTGCGGTGCAGGTTTGCGCCAAAGCCATAGGTGCCGTCCATTGCGATACCCTGAACACCCATCTCTTTACCGTAGTTGATACCAAAGCTGTAAGCGAGAGATTTGTTCCAGGTCTGTCCGAGAACCGTGGTGCAGGGGAAGCCTGTTCCGCGCTGCGCGCCTGCGTTGAAGGAACGCACCTGAGAAGGACCGTCGTGGTCGGTAAGCTTGGGCTTGCCAACAGATGGAAGCGCCGCGTTACCGAAGTTACCTGCGTGAATAAGGTCTACTGCTTCGCTAAAAGTAATCTGACTCAGGATAACATCCCAGAGAGGATGGTTATAATCCGAACCGAGCAAAAGACCAAGCTCGGTGATTTTACCGTTTGCATAAACCAACGCATTACCACTGATGTTGTATGTGACGCCGTCAT
Organism: Eubacteriales bacterium; assembly: GCA_045594745.1. Taxonomy (GTDB): domain Bacteria; phylum Bacillota; class Clostridia; order Oscillospirales; family CAG-272; genus UMGS1865. Next base: position 8,254 of record JAZNZC010000107.1, on the reverse strand, counting down.
ATTCGACACGTCCCGCGCTTTGGCCCCACACGACCGCCTCATTGTTGACGGGGTTGCCAAAGATATCCGTCTCGGCATTATCCCACTCGGCGGCTTGGCCCTTGGTGTATTGGTTAAATTCCTTTACGTTATCTGCCATCTCTCTGTTGGCAACGTCTGCGATCTCGTAAGGATCGGGGAAGGATACGCGGCTGATGAAGCCGATATCCTGACCGCTGTCACTGCCGTCGAGGCTGACGCCGTCGATGGCATCCTCACCCGTGAACTTATTGGTTACGGGATTGCCGGTCTTACTGTCGATAAGGAAATTGATGGTCTCGGATACGTTGTAAGTGATAATGCCGTCCACGTCATTCGCACCGCCTGTAAAATCGACGGTTTTGACGTTGTGGGAGTCGGTCATCAGCTTGAGCTGATAAGAACCTGCATCAAGCTCGTAGCCCTTGTTGCCGTTTTTGTTGAGGTCGTATGCATCGTAGCAAGCGAGGTCCTCGACGTCCACGGTGATAGTGAGCGTCTGCTGCTCGCCGGGGTTGATGATAGCCGTTTTTGCAAAAGCAACCAAGCTGACGTGAGGCTTCTCGATCTCGCCGTCCTTATATTCGGGCGTGAGATAGACCTCAACCACATCCTGACCCGCGACATCGCCTACGTTAGAAACCGACACCGTGATGATGATCTTGCTCTCACGGTTGATCTCAGAGCCTGCGGGAATGGAAAGAGAGTCTACCGTCCACTCAAAAGAGGTATAGGAAAGTCCAAATCCAAAGGGATACTGCACAACACTCTCATAACCGTTTACAGTGATCTTGCTGTCGTTTTCGTCAAGGATCTCTCGGGAATATTTATCCCATACGCCCTCAACGTCGGCAGTCTCATACCATTTATAACCAAGGTAAACACCCTCGATGTAATCGATGAATGCAGGAGCATCACGGCGCGTGCCGCCCGCGTTGCTTCCGGCACCCGTGGGGTACATATCCGAAGCCCCCGTGTAGTGACCGATGCCCGCGGCGCTCGTGCGTTTGAAGTTGATGTTGCTTGCCATATCATAAGCGTAGGTATCGGTAAAGCGACCGGAAGGAGAAACCTCTCCCCAAAGCACAGCGGGGATCGCCTTTGCGGCACGCGTACCGGTAGCGCCAACGACCAAGCAGGCGTCAATGCCGGGTATGGTATCGACAAAATCGAGCTCCATCGTGTTGGTGGAGTTGACAATAACGATAACGTTCTCAAAGTTTTCGCCAACATACTTGAGCATCTCTTCTTCCTCTGTGGAGATCTCGAGATAGTGGCGGCTCGTATCCATTGCGGGACTCGCGTTGACCTTGTACTGTACTCTTGTCGGGTCCTCGGTCTCACCTGCGTGACGACCGATGACAACGAATACCGTGTTGGAATAATTCTTCGCCTCGCTAAGGAGCGCGGCGCTGTAATAGTTGGTGTCGGAAATGCGAGGCTCTGCAAGTCGGTAGAATGCATCGTAGTTGTTGTTAATAGAGCCAATGTCGCCAAAGGGAGCGGCAAATTTGCGATACATGGAGATAAGGCTTTGGTTATAGGAGATGCCGTACAGCTCCAAAGCTTTCAAAAAGTCGATGTTCTCGGCGGGATTGTTGTTCTCAGGCAAGACCTGACCCGATCCCGATCCGCCGTATACCCAGTCGATGGCAGCGTGACCAAACACGTTGACCTGTGAGGTCTCATCGATGCTGAGAGGCAGAACGCCATTGTTCTTGACCAGAACGCTTCCTTCTTTGATGATCTGCTCGGAAAGCTCCTGACCTCCTTTTCTTGCTTCGTTGACCGTGTTGCTGTTTGCGGCAAACGGATGAAAGCCCAATACTTCCTCAAAAAATGCCTGAAGACCCGTGATGTTGGATGCCATCTGGGGCTCGAACACGATAACGTTGCCAATGACAAGTGCCGTAATGAGAATTGCGATTACGACGATTTGTACGATTTGACCGATTTTCATAGTTACCTCCGTTTTTTGTTTTTCGCATCGCGATGGATTGAATTTGTAAATATTTTATATTTTTTATTACAAATTGTACTTAAAATATAACATATTACCCAACGTCTGTCAATCGGGTTGGGAAATGTATAGCAATATTTGTCTGATATAAAACAAAAAATCGACTGCCTTGCAAAACAACGCCAAAAAATGACCATCCCCTAAAAGAGGCTGTCTCAAATGCGAATTTGAGACAGCCCCTTTGTTTTCTTATTTGGTCCTGTTGTAAATTTCCTTAAACTGCTTGATGGTTGCTGCAAAATCGTCGATCGCGCTCTTGACGACCTCGGGCTTGGTCATATCGATGCCTGCAACAAGAAGGCTATCCAAGGGAGACTTGGCGCCGCCGCACTTGAGGAAGTCGATATATTGATTGATATAGCTCTCGCCCTCAGTCTCGATCCTCTTTACGATTGCCGATGCCGCCGAGATGCAGGTTGCATATTTGTAAACGTAGAAGCAGGTGTAGAAGTGCGGGATGCGCGTCCACTCATAAGCGATCTGCTTATCGCACTTAACACGAGGGCCAAAGTAACGCTTGACAAGATTGTAGTAGTGCTCGTTGATAACGGAAGCCGTCAACGGTACTCCCTTTTCGCACATTGCGTGCATATCTCTTTCAAACTCTGCAAACATCGTCTGACGGAAGAGTGTGCCCTTGTAGGTCTCCATCAGTTGGTTGAGAATATAGAGCTTTTCATCGTCGCTCTGGCACTCTTCGAGTTGACGGTGCGCCATAAGAAGCTCGTTAACGGTAGAGGCAACCTCTGCTACAAAAATGGTGTAGCTCGAGTTGTGAGGCTCGTTGTAGTTGGTGGAGAACCAGGTGTGCATCGAGTGCCCTGCCTCGTGCGCGAGGGTGGATACATCGTCGAGCTTGTTGGTAAAGTTGAGCAGAATGTAGGGCTCTGTGCCGGGGCCGCCGGAAGAAAATGCGCCGCCACGCTTACCGCGGCAGGGAAATACGTCAACCCATCCCTTTTCGCAAAGTCCTGCGCGCAGGTTGGATTCGTACTCCTTGCCAAACACCTTGACGGTCTTGAGGACTTCCTCAACAGCTTCTTCGTAGGTGTATTCATTATCGATCTCACCAATCAGAGGGGTGTAGATATCGTACAGGTGCAGATTGGAAAGACCGAGAACCTCTTTTTTGAGATCGTAATAATCGTACAAAACGGGCAATCCCTCTTGTACCGAGTCAATGAGGTTGTTGTAGATCACGGGAGTGACCTCGTCGTGGAAGGTGGAGGCTGTAATAGAATCGGCAAAGTTGCGGATCTTTGCATTCGTGGTAGATTCCTTTACTCTTGCCTCATAAAGCGTTGCAAAGGTGTTTGCAAATTGCTCATAGGTCTTATAGATGCAATCAAAGGCTGCCTTGCGCACTCTGCGGTTTTGGCTCATCAGGTACATCACGTAGTTGGTGTCGGTGAGCTCTACCTTTTTACCATCCTCGCCACGGATCTTGCCAAAGCGAAGGTCGGAGTTTGTAAAGATACTGCGAATGCCCGAATGAGAACCGAGGGCATCCTGCATACGGGATATCAAAACTTCGCACTCGTCAGAGAGGGTGTGCTCTTTTTCGAGCATGATCTTATCGATCATACGGCGGAAGGTCTCAAGCTTGGGGCACTCGACAAGCCAAGCATCCACGACCTCGCGGTCGAGCTTGAGAATATAGGGGGAGACGAACCAAGCGGCTTCGCCCTCGGCAATGGCAAGGCTTCTCGCTCTTGTGCTGAGTGCTTGCGCGTTGTTGTCGGAGGTATCTACCGCAAAGCTAAGCGATGCATACTCCCATAATTTATAAATGATATTTTCGAGTGCGACCATATCCGAGAGTGCGGCATAAAGGTCTTCTGCGCTCCTTGTGATCGTTTTTTCGTGTGCACGGAAAGCCGCGATCTTCTCCTCGGCCAAAGCATAGTCAGCATTGAATGCCGCTTCATCGGCATAAATGACCGAGAGGTCCCATTTGTATTTGGGATTGATATCTTTTCTTTCGTAAACCATAACAATTCCTCCAAAACAGGTATTTCTTTTCATTATGTTTTTATTATACCACATTTTGGAAAGAAAATCAATAGGGTTGCGAGTTTTCTCACAATGATATGTTGCTTGCATTTTTTGAATAAACGAGCTTGCCTTTGTGAATAGAGCGAATAATTATACATTCTTTTTCGTCGTTGGATCTTCAAAAACGAGATCTTTTCCGTCATTTTCAACAACCACCGCTATTATTTTGACTCTATTTTATGCAAAAATCATTAAAAATAAAAACTTTTGCAAAAAGGGTTGACAAATGCATAATTATGCAGTATCATATAAGCATAATCACCAATGGCAAAAACTTTTTTACACGGAGGAAATTTATTATGAAGAAAATTTTATCTATTGCTTTGGCACTCGTTATGATGCTCTCTTGCGTCGCAGTTTTCGCTTCTTGCGGAGAACCCGCCCCTGAAGGCGTCAAGGTCATCGACATTAAGTTGACCGAGGAAGAATACGCATTTGCTGTTGCAAAGGGCAAAACCGAACTTTTGGGACAACTCAATGATTTTATGGCTGAAATCAAGGGTAACGGCAAGTTCGACGAAATCGTCAATAAGTATTTTGGCGACGGCACTCCCACCGCTGTTGTTTCCGCAAAGGAAAAGAAGACAGACGGTAGCCAACTCATCGTTGCTACCAACGCAGCTTTTGAGCCCTTTGAATACATGATAGGGGAAAACTACTACGGCCTTGATCTTGAGATCATGGCTCTGTTTGCACAAAAGCTCGGCAAAGAACTCTACATTGACAATATGGAATTTGATGCAGTTTGTCTCGCAGTTTCCGCAGAGGGTGGTTCTTATGAAGGCGAAAACGGTAACGTAGACGTTAAAGGCGGCATTGCTGACGTTGCAGCTGCAGGCTTGACCGTAAGCGAAAAGCGTAAAGAAATTCTCGACTTCTCTGTTTCTTACTACGATGCATCTCAAATGCTCATCGTTGCGGAAAACGACACCAAGTTTGATAACTGCAAAACCGCTGCCGACGTTGAAGCTATCCTGAAGGAAATGGGCAAAGACGTAAAGATCGGCGTTCAATCTGCTACCACCGGTCAGAAATACTGCGAAGGCGATGCAGATTGGGACTTTGATGGCTTTGGCTTTACCACTATGAAATACAATAGCGGCGCTCTCGCTGTTCAAAACATTCTCAACGGTAACGTAAGTTATGTTATCATTGATGAAGGTCCTGCAAGAGCAATCGTTAAGAACGTAAACGCCGCAAACTGATTTTCAATCAAATAACCGACACAGGGAGACTCGCTCTCCCTGTGTTTGTGCTCAAACCCTTTGATACAAAACAGAAAGGACTCTTGTATGCAAAACAAAAAGTCAAAAAACTTCTTCAAAAAGCACTGGATGGACATTTTGATCATTCTGGTGGTCATTGCTCTCTTTGTCGTTTTGGCAATCAATATTGCCGAACGGTTTAAGTTTGCAAAAAAATGGGCGATCTTTTCTAACTACTTTTTTGCTAACAACGGCTACAAAAAGGTGCTCACTGGTATGCAAAACACGGGCATCATTGCCGTGGGCGGCCTTTTGATCGGTACCGTCATTGGTACGCTGATCGCCATAGTTAAGGTCATACCTCCCTACAAAAAGATTGTACGCTATGCGCAAACCGTTTGCAACATTTATGTCGCATTCTTCCGCGGTACACCTATCGTTGTTCAACTGCTTCTCGGTTACTACATTCTGCTGCCTTTGATGGGTATCTCTCTGCCCGAGGTTGCTTCCTGCGTGCTGATTTTCGGATTGAACAGCGGTGCATACATTTCGGAAATTATGCGTGGCGGTATCAACTCGGTCGATCCCGGACAACTCGAGGCCGCAAGAGCCGTAGGACTTCCTTTTTCCACGTCTATGATGAAGGTCGTCATCCCGCAAGCTGTTAAAAACATTCTGCCCACTATGGGTAATGAATTTATTGCCCTGATCAAGGAAACCGCCATCGTTGGTTACGTTGGCGCGGTGGATATCACCAAGGCATTCCAAGACCAAGGCTCTAACTCCTATGAATATATGATCCCCTATCTCGTAATGGCTCTGCTTTACATTATTATTGTAGCCGCCATTGCATCCCTGATCAAACTGATGGAAAGGAGACTTGCAAGAAGTGAACGGCACAGCTAATCAACCCCTGCTCGAGGTGAAAGGTCTTTGCAAGAGCTTTGGTAAACTCGAAGTTCTCAAAAACATCGACCAAAATATTTACAAAGGCGAAAAGGTTGCCGTCATTGGCCCCTCCGGTAGCGGCAAGAGCACCTTTTTGCGTTGCCTGAACTGTATGGAAGACCCCACGGATGGCTCGATCTTCTTTGGCGGTGAGGATATTGCCGATATGCGCGTAGATATCAACAAGCACCGCGAAAACATCGGTATGGTGTTCCAGCAATTCAACCTTTTCAACAACAAAAACGTTATCGAAAACATTATGCTCGCTCCCGTTCATCTGCGCATCAAAAAGGCAGGCGGGCTCTTTGCTCCCGCAGCGGTGAAAAAGCAGATCCGCGCAGAGGAAAAGGAAAAAGCTCTTACACTCCTGCGCCGCATCGGGCTTGAGGAAAAGGCATATGTGTATCCTTCTACCCTCTCGGGTGGACAAAAACAGCGTATCGCCATCGTGCGCGCGCTTGCAATGAATCCGCAGGTCATGCTCTTTGACGAGCCCACCTCCGCTCTCGACCCCGAAATGGTCGGCGAGGTTCTCGACCTGATCAAGGAGCTCGCAAACGAGGGTATGACAATGGTCATCGTTACACACGAGATGGGCTTTGCTCGCGAAGTCGCCGACCGCGTCCTCTTTATGGACGGCGGCATCATCGCAGAGGATGCCCCTCCCGCCCAGCTCTTCGGCAATCCTCAAAATCCAAGAACAAAAGAGTTTTTGAGTAAAGTTTTATAATGGAATAGATATGTGGGGGAACCTTTTTCGCGAAAAAGGTTCCCCCACACCCCTTCCAAAAAGCGCTCTCACGCGAATAACAAAAATAAAATTGTTAGTTTACATACGGACAGCCGGCGCGCGCCATACGGCGCGCTTTTGCTGTCGCGAGCAGCTAGGCACCTCCAAGACCCTATCCGCTAAGAGAGTTGTTCACCTGTGTGGCGGACCGTCGGGAACGTCGGTCCCTACAAGGGAAAACATAAATTTTGTAGGGGGCGGCGCCCTCGACGTCCCGAGAAAACGAAAAAATCTCTGCAAATAAAGGCGGGCGACCAATGGTCGCCCCTACAATGTGTTTTTTGTACTCCGTAGGGGCCACCACTGGTCGTCCGTTTTGTTATTCGCTTATTCTTTTTTTCATTTCTTCAAGATCGTAGGCTAGGAAGTAGGGTTCTAACTTGGAATAAAATGCACACATTTTCTCCTTTGTTGCAAAAACAATGTCACAACCTCTGTTATCGTAAATACTCAAAATACATTCGTTTTCAAAGGAAACGAAATGCACCGTCCTGTCTTTCCACGAAAGATTTTTAACGATCCTGTTTTTGTAGGGATATTTTTCGTCGGTGTAGCAAATAATCCGATTTTTTTGAATGTGAAAACCCCTTGCATCTTCGTCAGGTTCGATGTTCCTTACAACAGCGTGTTCATAATGATTGATGTGTTTTGCAAGGAATTTTATATTCTCTGCCATATATCGAATCATATTCTTTACATAAATCTCCCCTTCTCCCAAAGAAAAGTCCTCTACATGATAATCAAAAAATATGGCATCGGGCGATTTCGGGAAAAGGATATCAAATATTTCGTATGCGCGCCTTTTTGCATTTTTCCAATATAAACGACGCGAATTGCCAATTCCCAGTTCGCAGCGAAGCGCAAAAGAATGATTATAAAACCAAGGTTGCCGATACAAAAACGAAGCATCGGTTATCATCTCTTCGATTTTGCTGTTGGACTTACGTTTCAGATCCATAGAAACACCGCCTTTCGCTTACAATTATACCATACCATATTATAAAAATCAAGAGGGAAAACCTTTTGGAACGTCGAGGGCGCCGTCCCCTACCGAAACACAATAATAGGGACAACACGTTGAAGTGAACCCCGAATAGTTCACAAGAAATAAAAAGGGTGCACCCCAAAATAGGGAGAGGGAATTACCTCTTCCTGTTCTTTAATCTTGAAGTATTATAAAAAATCAACCAATCTTCAACAAGTAGTAGATATTCTTCA
>JAZNZC010000106.1:0-20371 GCA_045594745.1 Eubacteriales bacterium | reverse complement strand
CACCATACCTTGTAACCCTGCTTCTTGTAGATTTCCGGGGGAATCAGCATAGCAAGGTTGGTCTTACCGCATGCGGAGGGGAAAGCAGCGGAGATATACTTAACTTCGCCATTGGGGTATTCAACACCCAGAATCAGCATATGCTCAGCCATCCAGCCTTCCTTGCGGCCGAGGTAGGATGCGATACGGAGTGCGAAGCACTTCTTGCCGAGAAGAACGTTTCCGCCGTAACCGGAGTTAACAGACCAGATGGTGTTGTCCTCGGGGAAGTGGCAGATGTAACGCTTTTCCTCGTCGCAGTCAGCAACAGCGTGCAGACCCTTGATGAACTCGGGAGAATCACCCAGAGCCTCAATAACGTTCTTACCAACGCGGGTCATGATGAGCATATTGAGAACGACGTAAATGGAGTCGGTCAACTCAATACCGATCTTTGCAAAGTCAGATCCAACAACGCCCATCGAGTAGGGAATAACGTACATAGTCTTGCCGTTGTAGGAGTTCTTATAGAGCTTAGAGAGCTTTTCGTAGCATTCCTTGGGGTCCATCCAGTTGTTGATGTTACCGGCATCCTCTTTTTTGGAGGTGCAGATAAAGGTTCTGCCTTCAACACGAGCAACGTCGTTGATAGCAGTGCGGTGCAGATAGCAGTTGGGATAAACGTCGGGATTGAGAGCTTCCAATTCACCGGTTGCGCACGCCTCGGCACGCAGAGCCTCGGTTTGCTCTTCGCTTCCGTCGATCCAAACGATTTCCTTAGGGCCTACCATCTCGGCCATGGAATTGATCCAATCAAGAACATACTTGTTGTTGGTCATAGTTTTGCTCCTTTTTTTATGTATAATTTAATAAAAAACAACATCTTGGGAAATAAGCCACCTTATCACCCATTATATATTATACACATTCTTGTCGACCATTTCAAGAGCATTTCTAAAAGGTTACGATTTGTTCATAATTTTGACCTATAATATTTTAGGAAATATTATACTCTCCAAAACCCTCTTGACAAAACTGCCAAAATGGTGTATGATGATATATATAATAAAATGATAAAAAGGAGACACCAAAATGGGTGCTGATCTTGGATTTTTCGCCGAGGATCGCCAGCGCGATTTTCCCGAATTGAATAAATGTCCCGATTGCGAGACCTTTTTTGCCGACGAGTGTTGTCCGATCTGCGGAAAGGTCTGTCCCGAAGAATTTCGCGCAGGCAACCGCAAAGCCGTAAAGCAAAAGAAGCACCGCCGTCCGTCGAGCAATGGACGCGTCCAGTTCGTGCCGTGGTATCACACGGTGTGGTTCATCGTGTTTATGCTTATCGTCCAACCGATCGTTGGTTTGATTTTAACTTGGACGGGTGTGTGGAAAACACACTGGAAGGTCATCGTTACACTTCTTGTCATTCTGCCTTACATTCTTTTGGTTGGTTCGGGCATCATTTTTGCGCTCGTCGACAGCTTTGTCGAACCCGTACCACCTGTTAATCTTGAACTATCCGAGACAGAATACCGTGCCGCTTGCACTGTTGTCGATGCCGAAACGCTCTATCGCAACAGCAACGCCAAAATGGGAGATTTCGTCCGTATGGACCTGACGGTTTCTGAGATTTCAAGTACGTATTATTACGATTCCGATGACGTTTATATGGAAGCCAATGTTTACCTCTGTTCGATTCAGGACGGAGAGAGAACGTTGGAATTCTTTGTGGTCGATTACCGTCAGGAAAATCAAACGCGTTTAGCCGTTGGAGATAAGATTGCCGTATTCGGAGAGGTCGCGGGTGAGATCGAAGACGGAGATCTTGCGCTTCGCCCCGCCATTTACGCCCGTTTTATTGATCTGCAATAATTGGAGAAGACTATGCCAAGATTTTTCATTCGCGCCAACCAAATCGAGGATGGTGTTGTAACGCTTTTGGGTGACGATGCTCACCACATCTCCCGTTCGCTTCGCATGGCGGCAGGGGAGTGCATCACCGTGTGTGATATGCAAAAAAACGAATATGAGTGTCAGTTGACCGATTTTTTGCCCGACCGTGTTCTTGCAAAAATCCTTGAAACACGTAAATGCGACACCGAGCCGCCCTATTACGCACATCTGTATCAAGCGCTTCCCAAGGGAGATAAGCTGGATAGCGTGATCCAAAAGGCAGTTGAGTGCGGTGTATCCGAGATCACGACCTTTGAAAGCGAGCGTTGCATCGTGCGTGCCAAGGGAGAAAATGAAGCCAAAAAGATAGAGCGCCGTCAGCGTATCGCGCTCGAGGCTGCAAAGCAGAGCGGACGCGGCATCGTTCCTGCGGTCAATCCCACGATTTCTTTTTCCGAGATGTGCCGCCGCGCCGCCGAAGCGGATATTGCTCTGTTCTGCTATGAGGGAGATGGCACCGAGCCGCTTCCCACAGCACTCAAAAAAGCGGTTGCAAAAGTAAACAAAGAAAACCCAACCATTGCTATTATTATCGGTAGTGAGGGCGGCTTCTCACTGGCCGAGGCTCAGACTATTTGCGCCAATGGGATCCTGCCCGTAGGGCTTGGCAAACGCATTCTGCGTACCGAAACCGCCGCGAGCTTTGCCCTTGCTTGCCTTGTTTATGCCCTTGAAATGCAAAAATAACCCATCAAATGCCCCCAAAACGTGGTTGATTTGACGAAAATCACCCCATTTTTGAGGGCTTTTTTTGATGCGCTATACACTCTGCCCAAAAAAAATAAAAATTTTTATAAGAAATATTCAAAAACCTATTGAAAAATGACAAAAAATAGTGTAGAATATAGGTAGTTTTGTACGAAGCCTATTTTCAAAAACACAAGAGGAGATTGAATTTATGTCAAATAGGTTGTTTCAGGGTGTCATTCACCAAATGAAAGATGCGATCGATCGCGTTATCGGCGTCATTGATGATAACGGCGTTATTATCTCTTGCTCGGAGCTTGTCAAGATCGGCGAGATCCGTCAGGGCGTGCGCGATGAACTCAGTTACGCCAACGATGTTATTACCAGCGGCGGCTATACCTACCGTCCTATGACAAACGGCCCCAAGACCGATTATATCGTGTTTGTTGAGGGCGAGGATAAGATGGCAGAGAAGATGTCCAAGCTCTTGGCTATCTCGCTCGGCAACATCAAAAACCTCTATGATGAAAAGTATGACAAAGGCTCTTTCATCAAAAATATCATTCTGGATAACATTCTGCCCAGTGATATCTACATCAAGTCCAAGGAGCTGCACTTCAACACCAACGAGCTGCGCGTCATTTTCCTGATCAAGTTCTTGGGTAAGACCGATATGCTCCCGTTTGAAATGCTGCAGAATATGTTCCCCGAAAAGGCAAAGGACTATGTCATCAGCGTTGGCGAGCACGACATCGTTCTTGTCAAGGACGTTAAGCCGGGAACCGAAAACAAGGATTTTGAAAAGATCGCAACCAACATTGCCGATACGCTTTCTGCCGAGTTCTACACGCAGGTAGCCATTGGTATCTCCTCGGTTGTAGAGAATATTAAGGATCTTGCCCGTGCGTATAAGGAAGCACAGGTTGCTCTTGAGGTCGGCAAGGTATTTGAGAATGAAAAGAACATCATCAGCTATGAGAACCTCGGTATCGGCCGCTTGATCTATCAGCTGCCCACCACGCTTTGCGAAATGTTTTTGCAAGAGGTATTCAAGCGCGGCAGTCTCGAGTCCCTCGACCGCGAAACCTTGCAAACCATTCAGGCGTTCTTTGAGAACAACCTCAACGTATCCGAAACCTCTCGTAAGCTCTTTGTGCACCGCAACACGTTGGTCTACCGTCTTGATAAGATCCGCAAGATGACAGGACTCGACCTGCGTGAGTTTGAGCATGCTATCACATTCAAGGTAGCGCTCATGGTTAAAAAGTATCTCAATTCCAAGCCCATTAAGTTCTGATAATAGCATCCCGCAAAAATTGCGGAGAGTAGGGAAAAGCGAAATGCAGGAGAAGTCCGGCATTTCGCTTCCATACTGTATATATGCACGCATAAGCGTCAAAAAACATCCATAAAATACGGTATCGTAACACAGACAACACGCGTGATATCTGATATTTATCCGAAAGGAAATAAGAATGGATTATAACAATAACAACGATTTTACTTGGACAGAATCCAAATCTGCCCCAAACGGCAGAAAACCCGAGTGGCGTTGCCCCGTAAGTCTACTGTTGGTCATCCTGTGCATCACGATCGTGGGTACAATGATGCTCACATTCACCCTGACGTCGAGTTGGGTGAGAGCGCAGGACTCTCTGATCATCGAGGAGCAGCAGCAAGCCATCGAAAATTTGCGCGACGCTTTGGGGAGCGAGGATGAATTTACCAAGCTTGAAATTTTGGCAAATTTGTTGGAGCAACAGTCTTACTATTCCAATAAATTTGACAAAAAGGAAATGCTCGATGAGGTGCTGCGCGCATACACCCAAGCAACCGGCGATAATTATGCCGCGTATTACACCGAAGAGGAGTATGAGGCTCTGCGTAGCGACAGCGCAGGTGCGGGCGTCGGCATTGGCGTCAGTGTTGTGCAGGAGTCGCTGACCGTAAGCGGTCAGGAATTTCTGACATTCAACATTACTGCGATCTTCAAAGGTGCTCCCGCTGAGAAGAGCGAATTGCGTGTGGGAGACCGCATTTATGCCATTGAAGTTGAGGGCAAATACAAAAGCGTTGCAGAAATGGGCGGTTATGATCAAGCACTGATCGCCATTCGTGGCGAGGCAGGAACCACCGCCAAGCTGCTCGCATTCCGTCCCGACGGAAACGGCGGCTATACCACTGTTGAGGCTTCGATCGTTCGCAATGCATACACCAAAGAGTCGGTCAGTTACAGAGTGTCCGAGACCGATGCGAGTGTCGGCATCGTGTATATCGCAGAGTTCGATCTGCAAACTCCCGTACAATTCAAAGCGGCTGTTAAGGATCTGCAGGCAAAGGGTGTTGAGCGTTTCGTTTTTGACGTGCGCAACAATCCCGGCGGAGATCTGCAATCCATCAGAGCCGTGCTCTCATATCTTTTGGACAACGGTGATCTGATTTTGAGTGCCATCAATAACAAAGGCAATACCGAAAGCTCCGTTTATGCAGGTGCGGCAAGCTATGCCGGCGATTATGCCACCTGCAGTGTAGCAACAAATGAGGTCGGTATGTTTGCTGATTTGAAAATGGTGGTTCTTTGTAACGGCAATACCGCAAGTGCCGCCGAGGTATTTACGGCAAGCCTGCGCGACCACAAAAACGTGACTATCATTGGAGAGACCACCTTCGGCAAGGGCATTATGCAACGCTATTACAGCCTTTCCGATATAACGGCAGGCGTTTTTGACGGTTACGTTAAAATGACAACGCACGCCTATGTTACCGAGTGTGGCGTCACCTATCACGATATCGGAATCGCTCCCACAGAGGGATATGAGGTCGAATTGTCCGAAGAGGCGCAAAAGTATCACTTTTATCTGTTGCCCGAGAATGTGGACAATCAACTGCAAAAGGCCATCGAGGCTGTTAAAAGTAAGTAAACAATTATCATTTTCATATATTTTAAGGAGATTGAATTATTATGGCTAAGGGAAAACAAACACTTTATACACAACAGGGTTATCAGGAGCTGGTAGATGAGCTCTACCGCCGTACACACGAAGAACGCGAACGTATTAAGGAAGCGATCGCAACCGCACGCGGTTTTGGCGACCTTTCCGAGAACGCAGAGTACGATGCTGCAAGAAACGACCAAGCAAAGAACGAGACCCGTATTAAAGAGCTCGAGGAGTTGATCGAGAATGCTGTTATTATGGATGAATCCGAGATCGACAGTAGTGTTGTCAGCCTTGGTTCTACCGTAAAAGTGCTCAACGTAACGCTGAATAAGGAATTTACCTACTATTTGGTAGGCTCCAACGAGGCAAATCCCGCAGAGGGAAAGATCTCCGATCAATCTCCCATCGGTTCTGCACTCATCGGTAAGAGAGCCGGCAAAGAGGAGATCTCTGTTGAGATCCCCAATGGCACCATTGTAATGAAGCTTCTTGAGGTTTCCAGAACGCAGGCTTAATCAGAACGGCGAGGTGTTGACAAAACAGCGCAACACCTCGCTCTTTTATAAATGATCGGTTAGTCGAACTCCTTTTTGCTTCCCCTGTGCAAGGGGAGGTGGCGTTTTCGCAAGAAAATGCCGGAAGGGTAGTTAGTATTAAGGAGGTAAAAATGTCAGAGAAAGAATCTATAAAAAGGGAAGAGAAGCTCGCAGGCGAAAGCATTGCCATTCGTCACCCCGTCTTTTTGTGGTTTGAAAATTTGTGGTATCATCACAAATGGACGATTATAATAGTCGCTTTCTTTTTGTTTGTTGCCATTGTTTGCTTTGCACAGTGTGCCACCACACCGCACAAGGATGTCTACATCGCATTTGGCGGCTCTTACACAATGACGACCGAAGAGCATCAGGCCGTCGAGCGTATTTTTGGGGAAGTCTCCAAAAACGCTTTCGGTGATGGTGCCCCCACAGTTGGAGTCGTTTCTTATCCTTTTTATACAGAGGACGAATTGCGTGCACTTTACACCGACCCCGAGACAGGAGACTTCGACGGTGCCGCTTTCAATATGGCAAAAGGGCAGAACATAAGCCGATTGGATGAGCTTTCTTCCTATATGATGACGGGTGAGTGCTCGATCTGGCTCGTTAATACGTCTGTGTATGAAGCACAGCATATGTCGGAAAAGCTTGCCGTTCCGCTTGCTGAAACATTTGGAACAACTCCCGCGGGCGCATACGATGAATACGCCATTCGACTCGGCGACACCGCAATTTATCAGTATTACGAAGCCTTGCAGGTGCTTCCTGCTGACACATTGATCGTGTTTACAAGAAGCTATTTTATGGGTGCATCTTCAAATGAAAAAACCTACGAGCAGTTCAAAACCATCTACCGCGCAATCGTTGAATTTCAAGCACCGTAACACACAAAAACTCCCTGCTGAAGCAATCGGCAGGGAGTTTTTGTATATCGTTCTATTATCTGTTTAAGATGAGCTTTGTCAACTCAACGGGATCAACAATGGTGTCGCCCTTGTAAACGCGCATATTGCCCGAAGCGATCTCGTCGATCAGGATGACCTCACCGTTGTTGTAACCGAACTCGAACTTGATATCCCAAAGGTCAAGACCGATGGTTTTGAGGTCATCGGCAACGATCTTTGTGATCTTGAGGGTCTGTTCCTTCATGCTCTCAAACATCTTCATATCCATAATGCCAAGCGCGGCAAGACCTTCGGCGGTTACGAGCGGATCGCCCTTTTCATCATTTTTGAAGGTGCACTCAACGTAGCCACCCTCAAGACGCGTGCCGTTTTCAATATATTCACCGTATCTGCGGATAAAGCTACCGGTTGCAACCAGGCGGCAGATGACCTCAAGTCCGTGACCGAAAACGGTAGCGGGGAGAACTTCCATGGTAGCGTTTTCAACGTCAGCACCAACGTAGTGCGTCTTAACGCCTGCCTTTTTGCAAAGCTCGAAATAATATACAGAGGTTTGCAGATTTGCCTTTCCGATGCCGTCAATGGTCAGTCCTACGGTGTTTTCACCGGGATCGAATACGCCGTCCTTGCCGGTGCAATCATCCTTAAATTTCAGCATTACGTTGCCATTGTCAAGTGCGTAAACGTCCTTGGTTTTTCCGGTATAGATCTTTTTCATAATCCGTGCTCCTTTAATTAGAGTCGCTACTGCGGCTTCGCATAGGGCGAGAAGGCAGAGCTCTGTTTTTTTACGAAAACATTATACCACAACAATGCAGTGTTGTCAATGAATGAGAGGAAAAAAATATATACAAAAATCGAAAAAATATTTTGCCTTTTTTTGTTTTTTAGTTGACTTTTTTGGCTTTTTGCGTTATAATTATATGGATATTGCAAAGATTTGAGGGAAGGAGCGTGAACAACTGTGCACAACGGGGATCTGCTTCAAATCATAGAAAATAGAATGTCCTCCTTTTCCAAAGGACAAAAGCTCATCGCGGCGTATATTCTTGAACATTACGACAAAGCTGCATACTATACCGCGTCAAGACTTGGCGCGATCGTAGGCGTTTCCGAATCTACCGTCGTGCGCTTTGCCAACGAGCTTGGCTATGAGGGATATCCCGAATTGCAACGTGCGCTCAAAAAGCTTATCCGCAGCCGCCTGACCTCTTTCCAACGTATGGAGGTCACCAACAGCCTCATCGGCAAGGATGACGTGCTGGAAAAGGTGCTCGCTTCTGATATTGAAAAGATCAGACAAACTGCTACTGAGATCGATCACGCATCCTTTACTGCGGCAGTACAAAATATTGTAAATGCAAAGAACATCTACATTATGGGTGTACGCTCGTCCTCAACACTTGCAGGCTTTCTCAATCATAGCCTGCGTATGATCTTTGATAACGTTCGATTTGTGCAAACCACCTCGGGTAGTGAAATGTTCGAGCAGATCATGCAGATCGGCGAGGGCGATGTGATGATCGCCATCAGCTTCCCACGCTACTCGAGCCGTATCATCAATGCTGTGGAATACGCAAAGGGAAGAGGCGCCGACATAGTTGCCCTTACAGACAGTAACCTCTCTCCCATCGCGGAAGCTGCCGACCAGCTTCTCATAGCGCACAGCGATATGGCATCCTTTGTGGACTCCTTGGTAGCCCCCCTAAGCATCATCAATGCGCTTGTGGTGGCTGTTGCACGTGAGCGCGAGGCCGAGGTAAGCGAGCGGTTGCGCGTTTTGGAAGAGGTATGGGACCGTTATGACGTCTATGACAAAAAAGGAAACTGACGCACGCCGCATAGCCGTTATCGGCGCGGGCGCCGCGGGAATGATGGCTGCCATCACCGCCGCCGAAGCAGGAGCCGACGTCACCCTCTTTGAAAGAAACGACCGTGTGGGCAAAAAGCTCCGCATCACGGGTAAGGGACGTTGTAACGTTACAAACAACTGTGATAACAACGAATTTCTTTCAAACGTGCCCACCAATCCAAGGTTTTTATATGCGTCTCTCTCGCGCTTTTCCACGGCGGATACGATGGCTTTTTTCGAGTCAGCAGGCGTGCCGCTGAAAACCGAGCGCGGTAAGCGTGTTTTTCCGGTCTCTGACCGCGCCGCCGACATCGTTTCGGCAATGGAAAGAAAATGCCGCGAGGCAGGTGTCACGATCGTCCACCGCCGCGTGCGCGGACTTCTGATTGAGGACGGACGCATTTGCGGCTTGCGCTATGGTGAGAGCGAAGAGAATTTTGATGCCGTTATCGTTTGTACGGGCGGTCGATCCTATTCGATGACAGGCTCGGATGGCGACGGTTACCGTTTTGCAGAACAAGCAGGGCATACCGTCACACCGCTTCATCCTTCTCTTGTGCCTGTTGTGGCAGAGGGAAAGCTGTGCGCGTCCCTGCAAGGACTTTCGCTCAAAAACGTCTCACTTTCTATAAAACTGACACAATCGGGCAAAACTATCTATGAGGATTTCGGCGAGATGCTCTTTACACACTACGGTCTGACAGGCCCTTTGGTGCTTTCGGCATCGGCGCATCTGTCCGACATCACCCCCGGTAAATACGAGGCCGTTATCGACCTCAAGCCGGCGCTTGACGAAAAAACGCTGGATGCCCGCATCCTTTCGGATTTTTCTAAATATCAAAACCGCGACCTCATCAATGCGCTTGACGATCTCTTGCCGCAAAAGATGATCGCTCCCTATATTGGACTGTGCGGTATCGATCCGCGCAAAAAGGTCAACTCCATTACGCGAGAGGAACGCGAAAGGATGGTGCGTGTGCTTAAGGGCATTCGCATAAAGCTTGTCGGGTTCCGTCCCATTGAGGAAGCCATCGTCACACGCGGTGGCGTCAGCGTCAAGGAGGTCGACCCCAAAACGATGCAGTCCAAGCTTGTCGAAGGCTTGTACTTCGCGGGCGAGGTTTTAGATGTTGACGCCTACACAGGCGGCTTCAATCTGCAAATCGCATTTTCCACCGCCACGGTAGCGGGTTCATCCGCCGCGTGGGGATAAAATACACTCAAAAAGGAAAAAGCAATATGATTCAAATTGCCATTGACGGCCCAAGCGGCGCCGGCAAATCAACGGTTGCAAAGGCCGTTGCCCGTGAGCTGGGCATTATATATGTAGATACAGGTGCGCTCTACCGTACCATCGGCTACTTTGTGCGCTCGCGCGACGTCGATCCCAAGGATCCCGAAGGCGTTGCGGCGCTTCTGCCCGAGATCTCGGTCGAGCTCAAATACGAAAACGGACGCCAGATCGTCTGCCTTAACGGCGAGGACCTCGGCGATCGCATCCGTACCCCCGAAATGTCGATGTATGCATCTGCCGTATCGGCCATTCCTGCCGTGCGCACATTCCTTCTCGAAACACAACGAAAGATCGCACGCGAGAATAGCGTCATTATGGACGGTCGCGACATTGGTACGGTCATTCTGCCCGATGCCAACGTCAAGATCTTTCTGACTGCCTCGGATGAGTGCCGCGCCACACGCCGCCGCGACGAGCTGGTGGCAAAGGGCATTGAGGTCACCTACGAGGAAGTGCTCGCAGATATGATCGAGCGCGACCGCAACGACAGCACTCGAGCTGTTGCTCCCGCAGTTGCCGCCGAGGATGCCATTCTGTTTGACAACTCTTGGATGACTCCCGACGAGTGCACTGCGGCTATCATCAAATTGATCAAGGAAAAGACCGAAGTATGATGCGCGGACGCATCGTTGAGGTAGCCCCTCACGCAGGCTTTTGCTTTGGTGTCAAGAGAGCTACAGAAGCGCTTGAGAACGCCGCCGAAAATCTTCCAACAGGCGGTGTCGTTTGCACACTTGGATCTTTGATCCATAATGAGAGTTATGTTCACGCTCTCGAGGCGCGTGGGATCTTTGCCATCAGCGAAGAGGAAGCGCTCAAGAAGGCAGGCGAGGCATCAAAAGAGCATCCATTTGTGCTGATCATCCGTGCCCACGGCATTCCGCAAAGGGCTGAACGATCTCTGCAAGAGATCGCCGCGAAGAACCCGCATTTCACCCTTTTGGATTGTACTTGTCCTTTTGTTAAAAAGATTCATCGAATTGCAGAAGAATGTGATCATAAAACAGAAATTTTTCTGCTTCTTGGCGACAAGGACCACCCCGAAGTCAAAGGAGTGATGAGCCGTGCCGAGGGCGAAAAATACGTTTTTGACTCCGCTGAAGAGATGGAAGAAGCACTTCGGAGCCGAAAAGAGCAAAAAAACGACGGCAAAATCCCCATTTTAGCGGCACAAACTACGCAAAATTTGTGCAAATGGAACAAAACTGAAAAGATTATAAAAAAACTATATACAAATGCCAAAATTTTTGGTACAATATGCAGTGTGACCGAAGAACGCCAGAGGTGTGCTCGGGAGCTTGCAGCACGGTGCGATGGCATCGTGGTGGTGGGGGGACGCGAGAGTGCCAACACCGCAAAGCTATATCAAATTTGCCGCGAGGAGTGCGGCAACACGGTGTGGATCGCTACGGCATCCGAATTGGATATCGCACGCTTTGCTACATCACATCACATTGGAATCGTCGCAGGTGCATCGACACCAAGCGAGGAAATACAGGAGGTATATAAAACCATGAGCGAAATCAAAGAAAATTTCGAAGAAATGCTCGAATCGCAATGCTTAACTTTAAATACAGGAGATGTCGTTACCGGAACAGTTACTCACGTTTCCGATGCTGAGATTCAGTTGGACCTCAGTGCGGGCGTAACCGGCTACATAAAAGCGGAACAGATCACAGACGATCCCGCTTTCAAGCTGACTGAGAACTTCAAAAACGGCGACCAAGTCGAAGGCTTCGTCATTCGTGTCAGCGACATCGAAGGCGTTGCAGAGCTCTCCAAAAAGAGAGTTGATGCCGATAAGAATTGGCAGAGCGTAGTTGATGCTTGCGAGAACAAGACCGTTCTCGAGGGCAAGGTAACCGAGGCAGTTAAGGGCGGCGTTGTTATCATTTACAATGCAAACCGTGTCTTCGTTCCCGCATCTCAAACCGGCGTTCCGAAGGATGGCGATCTTTCCACCCTCGTAGGCCAAACCGTTTCTTTCAAGGTTATCGAGATCAAGGCTCCCAAAAAGGCTATCGGCTCCATCCGCGTAGTTCAACGCGAGGCACGCCGTGCACAAGAGGCTGATTTCTGGGCAAACATCGAGGTAGGCAAGGCTTACCACGGCACTGTTAAGAGCCTGACCAGCTTTGGCGCATTTGTAGACCTTGGCGGCGTTGACGGTATGGTTCACCTTACCGAGCTGTCCTGGAAGCGTCTGAAGAGCCCCGCAGAGGTTGTATCCGTTGGCGACGAGCTCGACGTATTCGTAAAGAGCTTCGATCCCGAAAAGAAGAGAATCTCCCTTGGCTACAAGACCGAAGAGTCCAATCCTTGGAACATTTTCAAGTCTCAGTACGCAGTAGGTGACATCGCATCCGTTAAAATCGTTAACATGATGCCCTTCGGCGCATTCGCAGAGATCGTAGACGACGTAGACGGCCTCATTCACATCTCCCAGATCGCTATGCAGAGAATTGCAAAGCCTGCAGATCTCTTGGAAATCGGTCAGGTTGTTGACGCTCGTATCATCGAGATCGATGACGAGAAGAAGAAGGTAAGCCTTTCCATCCGCGCTCTCCTCGAAGAGGCAGCAGAGGCAGCAGAGGCTATGCCCGAGGATTACGTAGCAGAAGAAGCAGTAGCTGAAGAAGCTCCCGCAGAAGAGACTGCAGAATAATTCCGCAAAATTATAGCAACAATGAATGAGACTCCTTTCGGGGTCTCATTCTTACCATTAGGAGGTATAGCAAATATGTCTACTCCAATTAAAGTAATGACATTCAATATGCGTATCAACACACCTGTTGATGGCGATAACTGGTTCCGCCACCGCCGTCCCAAAATTGCAGAGGTGATTTGCCGCGAGAACCCCGACATCATCGGCTTTCAGGAGATCGATGAAGAAATGCAGGATTTTCTCTCTGAAACATTCCCCGAATACGTCATTCTCGGCCACGGACGCAAGGATAACTATTCTTGGGAAGGAACACCCATCGCGTTCCGCAAGAGCCGTTTTCTGCTCCACACCTTCCGCGAGCGTTGGCTTTCTCTTGAGGAAAATCTCCCCGGTAGCCGCCTGCACGGAATGGGGCAGAGCGATTGCCCGCGCATTCTCGTTTGTGCCGAGCTGATCGACCGCACCTCTTATAAGCCGTTCAGTTTTTATAACGTGCACCTCGACTATATCCCCGATACCGCCGCACAGATCGTCGAGGCAGCACTTCTGCTCAAGGATATCAGCGAGTCGCCGTTCCCATATGTTCTTACGGGAGACTTCAACTCCACACCCGATTCGCCTGTTATCAAGACCATTCTTGCTACCAACGGGCGCCTCGGCACGGTGGATGTCACCAAGCACGTAGGACCCACCTTCCACAATTTTGGTCGCATCGATCCACCCAAGGATCAGATCGACTATATCTTCACCAATCTCAAGACCGATCCTACCGAGTCTTATCTCGTTCCCGATGATAATGCTTGCGGATACTACTATTCCGACCACTACGCCGTTTGCGGATATGTGAGCATTGATTGATCGATTGGGCGAAAATTGGACTATAAAAAGGAACACCACTCACAGGAGAGCGGTGTTCTTTTTGTTATTCTTTGGTGTGATTTTGATTGATATACTCCTTAATATTTTTGTTACTGTCAAATCTGCATTCTTCTATGATGTCTTCGGTTAGCCATTGCCGTTTGTCGAGTGCGAGCACCGCCGAACGTCTGCAACAGGAGCACAGAGTGGTGTTATAAATGTAAAACAAAAACTCTTTGGGCAGGTCTCTTTCTGCGTCAAATAGGTTGAGGATCTTAAACCCGATATTGTGCCAATCAGATTCATCATCATAAGTCACCTTGAGCTTGCTTAACTCACCCAAGAGGAATTGCTTATCTTCGAGGGTATAGTTGCAAAGCAGCATTTTCAAGGCGTGTGCTTTGAGGTTTTCTTCAGCCATCAGCGAGAGGGCATAGTCGCGCACAACGTCGCTTTGACAATTTGTTAGCAGGTCAAGGGAGACATCGCGCAACCTTTCGTGAGAAGAATTGGCATACTCAATGATGATATCGTGTGGGAGGGGGAAGTTATGATGTTGAAAAACCGAAAGCAACTCTGCCTTTTTGTCAAGGTCAACTTCTTTGATCGCTTCTTGCGCGAGGCTTTTTCGTTCCTCTTCCTCGGCATTTCGTGAAAAGGAGACCCTTGAATAGGGGGACAGTTTTCCCGAAGAGGAAACCTCTTCTTTTATCGCCTCAACGCTTGGTGCTTCCACAGGTTTGCGCATGAGCTTTCTATTGCTTTTTACTTCTTCCAACTGAAAATAGCTTTGGTAAAAGCTTTTCAAATCCTCGTTTTGGGGAGAATTGCATTTTAAGTATTCTTGTAAGGTCTCTTTGCCGAGGTCATTTTCGATGGAAAAACAAAACCAATCAAAATAATCGCAGTCGTAATGGGGATTTTCTCTAAAGAGCCGTCCGAGATCACAAACGATTCTGAATTTGTTGTCCGTATCACGGAGAGGGAGAAGGGATACGCAGAGACGCTCAAAGTTATCGCGTTCAAAGTCATAATTGCAAAAACGGCGCTTATTTAGAAGTACAGAGAAAAGTTGATCGTATTTTCTCGCAAGGGCTTCTTTTGCGCGTTCATTGCCGTTTTTTGCAAACAGAGATAGTTGTGCAGAGAAGTGATCAAACAACCAAGCTCGACGCCGGGAGAGAGATTCAAACGCTTTGATGATAGGTGTGAGAAAATAGTTCTCATCGCCAAAATACGTGGTGAGATCGTAAACGTACTCCGCGCGTACGCCCTCGCATTGTGTATCATAACTCAAATTGTGCAAGCACCCCCACAAAACGATGTCTTTGTATTTTGCAATGTCTTTTTCGCTTTTCAAAATAAGATGGCACAGTCCGCGCCCTTGCTGCATACATAACTTAAAATCTTTTTTATTCAATAATAGCCTCCAAGGTTATAAACAGAATATTTTCAAAATATTCTTGCTTTCATTCTAACACAGGAAAAAAGACTTGTCAAGCGTTTTGGTAAATCCAACCAACGGTTGTATTATCCTCTACAAAAATATCGGTTTGATATGTTGGAATAGCAAATTGGATGTGCTATAATAATGACAGTGGCCACGAAAATATTTTTCAGGAGATACATTTATGAACATTGGAACAAACATATACACACTCCGCAAGGATAAAAAGATTACACAAGCACAGCTTGCTGAAAAGCTTGGTGTATCGGAGCAGGCGGTTTCCAAATGGGAGAATGATCAATGCTCTCCCGATGTAAGCCTTTTTCCAATTATTGCAGATTATTTCGGTGTTTCCATTGACCGCTTGTTCGGCTATCACATGAATAGCTATGCAGACGAGGTACAAGCGATCATCAAAGCCGCCGATGACAGTATGGATACCTATAAGGAGATCGAAATCATCAGCGAAGGGCTAAAAAAGTTCCCCAACAGTCCCGATCTCAAAATTTCTCTTGCTTTCTCACTTTCAATGGTTAACCGTATGTCAAAGGACGAAAACGAGAAAAAGGAAGCCATTCAAAAAGCCATCAAGCTTTGCACCGAGGTCGTTGACACTTGCGGTGACAATGAGCAGGTGGATGGAGCACTCAATATGCTTTCACGTATATATGGTGAGATTGGCGAGCACCAAAAGGCATTGGATTCCGTTAAAAAAATGAGCGCGGAAGGATACTTTTTTAGAGTGACCGGTATTGCTCGTACGCTGGGATATGCTCACAACGATAAAGAAATGGTAAACTTTATCGAGAAAAATTTGCTTGATTGTTGGTTAGCAATGGATCTCAACCTTCAGGTATTAACATCACGCTTGAGTGAGCTTGAAAGGTATCAAGAGGTCATTTCATTCTGCAAAGCGCATCAAAAGCTTTTGTCTGTCTTTGATGACGGATGCTCCGATTTTTATGCAACCCATAAATTCTTTGCAACGCATCTCTTGGCGCACGCATACCGAAAGATTGGAGATCGCGAATTGTGCTTGAAAGCTTTATACGATCTCGCTGCTATTATTTCTCAAATGAAAAGTGTTGAAAAAAGTGATAGCTTTGATGTTTCTGCGCGAAATCCGATGTATTTTTCTCTTGTTGATGATCAAGAAAAATCAGAAGAATATATGTCTATGTCGAGATTTAAGATAGGGAATATGTTATCAGCATTTGATAAGTTCTTTGGAGACGACGAAGCATACCGCGCGTTAAAAAAATCTATCGTTCAATAATCCAAGTCCCGCCTCGAGCGGGGCTTTTTCTGCTTTGTATAGACAAATTCAAAAAAATATGGTATAATATTTTCAAAAAACGCCAACCTTTTTGAATTTCTTTCCACTGTATAGGCAAACGGTACCGAGGTGATAAAATGAACAAACAGCAAGCAGATGAATTGATCGTTCAATACCTGCCCAAAATTTACGGCTTTGCAATGAAAAAAGCATTTTCTTATCAAGAAGCAGAAGAACTGAGCTCCGACATTGTTGCCGAAGTTTATTTATCTATGCTTTCTGCAAAAGAGATCGTAAATATTGATGGGTATGTCTGGCGAATTTCCGAGCACGTTTACTCGAAGTTTGTATCTTCCAAAAAGAAAAGGGAAGGTGTTTCGATTGATGGCATGGATATTCCGGATGATACCTCTGTTTGGGATGACGATGTTGACTCAGAGCTTGATCTCCTTCGCCGTGAGATTGCTTTTTTAACGCAAACACGCCGCAAAATCGTTTATTCATTTTATTACGAAAACAAAACCATTTCTACCATCACCAAAGAAATGGGAATACCCGAGGGTACAGTCAAATGGCATCTTAACAAAGCCAAAAACGATCTAAAGGAAGGTTTTATTATGGAAAGAAAAATTGGAAAGCTTGGTATTAAGCCGATCGAAGCAATAGGTGTTGGTCACGGCGGATATACCGGTAGCAACAGTGGCCCCGAATACTACTTGGGAAACAAACTGAATCTTAACATTGTTTACAGTGTTTATCACACACCAAAAACGCTCACAGAAATTGCAGAGGAGCTGGGGGTTACTCCTGTTTACATTGAGGATACCGTTGCAGAACTTGTGGCAAACGGCTTTTTGGTAGAACAGCCGGGCAAACGCTATACCACCTATGTCAGTTTCAATCCCGAAACATATTCTCTTGAGTTGCAGGACAAATGTCTGCAAAAAAAGATGGAAATTGCCAAGCTCTTGGTGCAGGAATATGTACCGCAAATACGCGAGGCGATCGCAGATGTAAAAGATGTTTATATGCCAAGCAGAAACAGGGAGCTGTTGGAAGCTGCTGCAATATTCTATGCGATCTGCAACAAATGCTCTCTCGAATCTAAAACAAATCTTTCGCAATATTCCATCAAGACCTTGGCGGGCGGCAATTTTATTGCCTATGTTGACATCCCCGCAACACAAAGAGACCCCGATTATGTTCCGTCTCAAACATTTCCGCCTTATTGGTTTTGTGGAGACATGACCCGCTGGTCTGAAAAATATCCGTCGGTATATGCTTGGTCTGTCGATACGCGTTACTCTTCGCGCACGGGGGGGTGGAAAAACAATCTGACATCGGACTATGAGTATCTGTATGAATTTATGACGGGAGCAATCGAGAATACTCCTGCCAACAAGGAGAAATTTGATCGCCTGAAAGCACGCGGATTTTTGACAGAGGATAACAAGGTCAACATCATGGTTGTGCGCGATAAAGCAGAAGCCTTTTTCTCAAAGCTTCCGGCACTTGATGAAGCGATCAAGAAAACTTTTGCAGACTATGCATTGGAGCACGCAATGCTGATCGCCAAGGATTACCCGCCACAAATGCGCGATCTTGTGGTGGCAAGATATGTCGGTGCCTTTGTAAACCAAACCGTCGCACTTATGGTTATGGATATTCTTTATGAAAACGGTACGTTCCGTCCTCTTACCGAGAGGGAAAAGGTAACCTCAAATCTTTTGATGTTCTGTGATCAATTACCCCAATAAATAACCCCGCCGCCGAGAAGCACCGTTTGGTCGCTTTCGGCGGCCTTCCTTTTCTAATCTTAACACATTATTCATAATAAAAAAGGGCAGTATCATTGACTTTCGATCTTTTTTGTGATATAATTTCATTAAACTGGGGTAGGATGGGAATTTTTAGAAAACGCTCCCATTCACAACTAAAAAATAACTTATTTGGAGGATTGTCTTTATGGAGAAAGGCACGACCGTTGGCTGTGCAAAAATCGCTTCTCTCTTTGATGCAGGTACGTTTGTCGAGACCGGCGCGTTTATGAAGAGAGGCGAGGACCTGACCGGCGTTGTTTGCGGCTATGGAGCCGTAAATGGCAAGCTGGTTTATGCGTTTGCACAGGATAGTGACCGCAAGAAGGGCGCGATCGACGCACTTCAGGCAGAAAAAATTTCAATGCTTTATGCTATGGCGCAAAAGAACGGCGCACCCGTTGTGGGTATGTTCGATAGCGCAGGTGCCACCGTTGCCGATGGCGCATCGGTTCTTTCCGCTTACGGAAAGCTCCTCAAGGTCGTCAGCGATGCTTCGGGCATCATTCCGCAAATTGCCATCGTGAGCGGCGTTTGCGCAGGTATGGCGGCAACGATTGCGGCAATGTTCGATGTTGTCGTTACCGTTAAGGATCAATCCGAGCTTTACGTAAATGCTCCGTTCCTTGCAGGCAAGGAGATCGGCACCACCGATTACACTGCCGAGAACGGTCTTGCATCCATCAATGCCGAGAGCGAGAGCGACGCAGTTGCAAAAGCTGTGAAACTTATCTCGATGCTTCCTTCCAACTGCGAAGAGGGCGTAGCAATCGAGGATATCACCGACGACATCAATCGCACCGTTTCCGTTGAAGGTCTTTCCGGCAAAGAGCTCGTAAACACTCTCTGCGATGTCGAAACCTTTGTAGCTCTTGGTGAAGCGTATGCAACCGAGATGGTCACAGGTCTTGCAAGCTTTGGCGGCGTTACCTGCGGTGTTGTTGCAAACAACGCGGCAGTAAACGGTGGCGTTATCACCTGCGACGGCGCAAAGAAGGCTGCAAAGCTCATCAGCTTCTGCGATAGCTTCTCCATTCCCGTTATCACACTCGTTGATAGCGTAGGCGTTGCCACCGATGCTGAGGCAGAGGGAGCACCTCTGGCGGCTCAGCTTGGCAAGCTCGCAATGGCTTATGCCACCGCCGACACCGCAAAGATCGGTGTTGTTTGCGGCAAAGCATACGGCGCGGCATTCACACTCATGGGCTCCAAGGCACTCGGTGCAGATATGGTTTACGCACTTCCCACATCCGAGATCAGCGTTATGGCACCCGCTTCTGCCGTTGCATTCCTGTGGAACGACAAGATCACCGAGGATGTCACGCGCGCAGATCTTATCGAGAAGTGGATCAGTGAGTGTGCATCTCCCGAGGCGGCAGCCGCCGATGGAAGCATCGACGATGTAGTGGCAAGCGCCGAGCTTCGTCAACGCATCTGTGCAGCGGTTTATATGCTGATGATGAAAAACGCAGGAGCACCCGCTCGCAAGCACTGCAATCTTCCTCTTTGATAGGGAGGTACTTATATGATCGTAAACACGTATGCTCTGACGGCACAGGTTGAGGATTCCAACGTCTTTTCGCAAGCAGGCATCGTATCCCTGATGGGTATGGTAACCATTTTTGTGGTTTTGGCTCTGCTTTGGGCGGCGGTTGAGATCATGCACCGTGTGCTTCACAGAGACGAGAAAGAAGAAAAAAACCAAAAGGCTAAAAAAGCCGTACCGATGGTTACGAAGGCTCCCAAGACCGACGATGCCGCTATTGCCGCGGCCATCGCCGCATCCTTGGCTGCTGCTGAGGATAACGGAGCGCTCATAGCGGCTATTACCGCGGCTATCAGTGCCGCAAGAGCGGAAGCAGGCGAGTCCGGTGCCTTCCGTGTGGTATCCTTCAAACGCGCAGAACGCACGCGCGGATGGAGAAGATAATCTATCTCCCATTCAAACAAAACTACAAACAAATCAAACTTAAATTTTGAAAGGTTAAAGGTAAAATATTATGAAAAACTATCGTGTAACTGTTAATGGCGTTGTTTATGATGTAGTAGTTGAGGAAGTTAATGGCGCAGCCGTTCCTTACGTAGCACCCGTAGCTCCTGTTGCTCCCGTAGCAGCACCCGCTCCCGTAGCAGCTCCTGCTCCCGCAGCAGCACCCGCTCCCG
>JAZNZC010000105.1:0-2927 GCA_045594745.1 Eubacteriales bacterium | reverse complement strand
CCGCCGAAGAACAAGTCGAAATCGGCATTTGGGGACAGCGGCACTTACGGTATATCAAGGCGCACCGCAAAGGTTTTTATACGACCTTACTCACAAAATGCGAACTGAACAGACACCTTGCCGACGTAAACAAGCAGGCTGAGGATATGTTTTTTCGGCTCGTAAAACAAATGGCAGATCGTGAAGGTGTGACCGAACAGCTCAAAGCAGACAATCAAATGGAGTGGGTTGCTCGTATGAATAACATCCGCAGCAGAGCCACCGAAATTGTAAATCACGATATAATTTATAATTAACCGAAGCACGGCGGCAGGGAGAATATCTCTCTGCTGTTTTGCTTTTGTTAATAATCAGTGAGTCTATTGACTCTGCCAGTAAAACATGCTATAATATGTAGCGTGCTACACTTGAAAGCGGGAGGTAAGATCAATGCTGAAAAGAGATATCGGTTATCTTATCAAAAACATCAATGACAAGTTAAAAGCCAAAGCCGATGCAGACTTGAAGCATTATCATCTCACTTTGGCGCAAAGCCGTGTGCTCACCTTTTTGCACTTCAATGGCGGGCAAGCCACACAGAAAGAAATCGAAGTGTTTTTGGAGGTGTCGCATCCGACGGTCGTTGGCATCGTTTCAAGAATGGAGCAGAACGGTCACGTTACGAGTTGGATCGACGAGAATGATAAACGAAATAAAATCGTTAAGTTGACACAGGCGGCGGAAGCACTCAGTACAGATATGGCGTATGATATTTCTGCCAATGAACAGAAGATGTTGGCTTCTCTCTCCACAGAGGACGTTGAACGACTCCGCGAACTACTCTTGGCAGTCTACAAAAATCTTGAATAAGTAAGCCGATTTACCATCGGCTTTTACTTAGATACAAAGTGTAGCGTGCTACACTAAAAGGAGGAACCTATGATCAAAACATTAGCAAAGAGCCTGCGCGAACATAAAAAAGGCTCTATCCTGACAATCATCTTGTCGATAATGGAAGCGGCATTTGAGATTCTGATACCGCTTTGTATGGCGGACATTATCGACAAGGGTATTGACCTTGGCGAAATGAGCGCCGTATGGAAATACGGTATCGCTCTCTTGATATTTGCCGCACTTCAGCTCTTTACGGGCGTGCTTTCAGCACATATCGCTGCCAAAACATCCGTTGGATTTTCCGCAAATCTGCGGCAGGACATGTACGACAACGTGCAGACCTTTGCCTTTTCCAACATTGATAAGTTTTCCACGGCATCCATCGTGACCCGCCTTACCACCGACGTTACTAACATTCAGAACTCTTATCAGATGCTGATCCGTATGGCGATTCGCGGCCCTATTATGCTGATCTTTTCCATGGCAGTAGCCTTCAGCATTAACAGCTCTATTGCATGGATCTTTCTTGCCATTATTCCGATCATGGCAGGCTTGCTCATTTTGATTGTCAGAAAAGTACATCCCGTATTCAACCGTGTTTTTCGCACCTACGACGAATTGAATAACGTAGTACAGGAAAACGTGCGCGGCATCCGCGTTGTCAAATCCTTCAATCAAGAGGACAACGAGATCATGAAATTCAAGGGGATTTCCGAGAGCATCTACCGTGATTTTGCAAAAGGCGAACGGCTTTTGGCGTTCAATTCGCCCATTATGCAGTTCTTTATGTATGCGTCCATGATTCTCATTTCGTGGATTGGCGCAAAGGCTATCATCGTCAGCGGAAACAATGCCACATTTGGCATGACCACGGGAGATTTGACAGCTATGTTTGCGTATGCTATGCAGATTCTTATGAGCCTTATGATGCTCTCCATGGTTTTCGCTATGATGACCATATCCTTGGCTTCCGCACGCCGTATTGCCGAGATTCTGGATGAGAAAACCGATATTGCCAATCCCGAAGATCCCGAAATGAGCGTAAAAGATGGCTCTATCCGTTTTGAGGGCGTTGATTTTGTTTATGCCTCCAAAGCCGACAAGAAGGTACTTGACAGCATCAATTTGTCTATAGCCTCCGGCGAAACCATCGGCATTATCGGCGGTACGGGCTCATCAAAATCAAGCCTTGTTCAGCTTATCCCACGTCTGTATGACGTGACGGGCGGACGGCTTACGCTTGGCGGTGTGGATGTGCGAAGCTACGATCTGATCGTTCTGCGAAATGCCGTTGCCATGGTGCTTCAGAAGAACGAGCTGTTTTCGGGTACAATCAAAGAAAATCTGCGCTGGGGAAATGAAAACGCTACCGATGAAGAAATTGAACACGCTTGCCGTCTTGCTTGTGCAGATGAATTTATTCAGGGCTTCCCTGGCAAGTATGATACCTACATTGAGCAAGGAGGCACCAATGTGTCGGGAGGGCAGAAGCAACGCCTCTGTATTGCCCGTGCTCTGCTGAAAAAGCCAAAGGTTTTGATACTCGACGATTCCACAAGTGCTGTGGATACCAAAACTGATGCCTCTATTCAAAGGGCGTTTGCGGAATATATTCCCGACATCACAAAAATTATCATTGCGCAGCGTATCAGCTCAGTACAGCACGCAGATCAGATTATCGTTCTGGACGACGGCAAGGTAGTAGCCGTTGGTCGTCATACCGAGCTTTTGAAAAATTGCGATATCTACCGTGAAGTATATGCATCGCAGAAGAAAGGAGGCGCAGATCATGAATAAGAAAGAAAAAATGCCGCCTATGGGAAAGATGCCCGAAGGTATGCCACCTAAGCCTCAATTTGATCTTAAAACACTCCTCAGATTGCTTTCGTATATGAAGGATTATAAAGGGAAGCTGATTTTTGTCGTAATCTGCATCCTACTTAGTTCTATTGCATCTGCCGTGTCCTCACTATTCCTGCAATCGCTCATTGATGACTATATCACCCCTCTGCTCGGTTCGTCGTCGCCCGTATTTACCGGACTTTTGCAGGCGC
>JAZNZC010000104.1:0-12751 GCA_045594745.1 Eubacteriales bacterium | reverse complement strand
AAGGGAGCACATTTGTGCTCCCTTATCTGTTTGGCTGCGGCGCTAGGATTCGAACCTAGGTAATGACGGAGTCAGAGTCCGTTGCCTTACCGCTTGGCGACGCCGCAATTATTCACAACGCATATTATATCACAACGGACTGCGTTTGTCAATATGTTTTTTCGATTTTTTTTGATTTTTCGGTGATATTCAACTTTCCAATTCCGTTTATTAGGATAGAGTGGCGATCCCCTTGACTTTTTTTCGAAATATGCTATAATAAACATAGAAAGGCGGTGCAATATGAAATTATTGACCAAATTAACGGCCACTATCCTAACTATTCTCATTTTAATGTTATCGCTGTCAGCTTGTTCAAAAGAGGATGTCGACAGCTTTTTGGATGAAATCACCCTTGGTGTGTGGAGCAGAATTCTCTTGGACGAAGAAGTGCACAACATTATCAAGTATAACGAGGATGACACCATCGAATATCAAGGCAACACGTATTATCGGGCGCCTATGATATTTATTCAGGATAATTCGAATACCGTTGAGGAAAAAAGAGGATACGAATACATTGGCTGGTGCGGCCCGAGATTTTTCTATAATGACGTCTATTATGGGGACTCAAAAGATGCTCCCAATATATTGTATAGCACGAGCTTGCATTATACATACTTTAGAGAAGATTACAACTATAAAACAGACATTTTCAAGCTCGAAGGCACAGAGGATGTTATCTGTTTTGGCGAAGATTTGATGGAAACCTCTCTCGAGCCCTCAAATTGGTGGGCAGGAGAACCTATTCTTTTGTCATCTTCTACACATCCGTCATTAGATATTCACCTTTATATTATTTTTGAGAACGGAATTTGGTATGCCCAATCTTCAGATCTTGTATATTTTGAGGTGTCAGAAAATTTTGTCGAAATTTTGGTAAAAAATCAAATCATTCAAACAGATTAACAAAAAGAAAGGAGAGCGAAACGATGGTAAGACTGTTTGGCGCGTCGTGCGGCACGGATCTTGTGACTTTGCGTGCACAAATTCCAACGCAATGGCTTACGGCTTGGGATGCCTGCCACAAGGTGGGAAAGAATGAAAAAGCTGCTCTCCTGAGTCTTTCCGCGCTCTCCCTTTTGCACCGCGCAGGCGCGGATGGAACGCTCTGTTACGGTGAGAACGGCAGACCGTATTTTGAAGACCGCACCTACGATTTTAGCATCACGCACACGCAAAACCACGTCTTTTGCGCCTTGACGGATGGGGAAGACGGTTCTGTTCGCGTCGGCATTGATGCCGAGGACCTCGACCGCCCCGACTTTTCCAATCTCGAGGAAATGGCAACTCGGTGGTTTACAGAGAGCGAACAAAAAGTCTTTTTTGCATCTCCCGCGAAGGAGACTTTCTTACGCATCTGGACGCGCAAAGAGGCATACGCCAAATACATTGGCGAGGGCTTGCGCGCGCTTTCCAAAATTGATACCGAAGCCCTTGCAAATGAGGGAAGCATCCGCTTTTTCGATTACCGTGTGGGCAATATTTTGATATCCGTCTGCGCGCCGCGCGTGACAAATGTTTCAAACAAGCTACAAGTGGAAGAAGGCTGCCTCAATTTGATGTAGAAGGCGTGATCGACCAATCGTAGCCGTACAAGCGTACGGCAGAGAGGTCGAGCGCGACTAAAAAGCCACATAAAAAACGGAGAAACCCGTCGAATTTTTCGGCGGGTTTCAACCTTTTATAAGAGCATTATCAATTTTTATGAGGTGGGAGTTACCTGATTACGTGGCTTTTGTTCTGCGCGAAGGGAGACAGCCTTGGTTTTAATGTTTTTTGCGCTTATAAAGATAAACCATCGAAGGAATCAGGAACGCCAGCGGCAGGATCAGTCCGAGGACAACACCGAGAATGGTAACACCGTTTGTGTCAAGTGACAAGCTATTTACCGTCATCAGCGTTGAGGGAACGCTCACGGTCGCATAGGTGTTGTCTGTCATCCAATTCATTGCCGAGCGAATGAGCGTAAAGTTCCCGCCGTTCGAGAGGGAATATCCCGTAGCGGTAGCCGATTCGGGCGAGGAGATCCACAAAAGTGTACCTTCCCCCTTTTGCGCAACGGCACCTGTGATGTATCTCTCGTCCTTTTCTTCGCCTTGCTCCCCCTTCTCATACACGACAATCAGAGAGCCCGTCGTCTCGCCCGTATAGAGGAGCGGGAAGACTGTCACGCCCTCGGGCGCAGTCTCTTCCATCTTGATGGCGTGCGCTGTCAGAACAGCAAAGTAGCCGTCAAAATCCTTGGTGATGTCGCAGGATGCGATATGAGCGAGGAAATAATCGGGGCGTTCTGCCGAGTAGTGATACTGCGTATCCTGTTCGCACACAATGTTTTTCTCACTGAGCACGTCAAGACCAAATTCGCGCGTGACGCTATACAAATTCGGCATATCGCGGTAGTAGCAAGAGGTGATGAGAAAGACCTTTCCGCCGTCGGCAAGATAGTTTGAAAGCGCGGTAGCCTCTGCTTCGGTGATGTCGACCTTGGGGGTGTGCAGAACGAGAAGATCGCAATCGGTTCCGATTTGTGTGGGCGAGGCGATCTCTTCAAAATAGTAACCGCTTCCCACAAGATAAGCGCGCAGAGATGCATCCATTGCATTCGCTGAACCGTAAATTTTTGCAGTGGGAACACTTTCCGACGTAACAAAATGAATGGCATTTGTCAGTCTTGCGCAACCGTCAAAATAAGCCACCGTCGTTTGCGAGGAATAGAGCTTTGCACCGTATGAAACAGCCTGCTCGCCATACTGTCCAAAGCTTTGCGTTTGCAAATAATTGGTATACGCGCTCAAATAATAAGCGTATTGCACGGGCGTCAGGCTGACCTGCAAATCGGCGTTGTAGTAGTGGTAGAGGTCGCTCTGATCCAGCAGAATATGGCGCTCATCCGAGGCGATGATAAAGCTTTGATCACTCAGTTGTGTAGCACCGTAGAGCTCTAAAAGGGCAGTCTCTTTTGCGGTGTTGACGATCCGGACGTGCAGATGCGGCGAAAGAGAAGCGATGTCGTAAAGGAAGTATTGCATATCGCTATCCGCCGATTTTTTACCACCGTCCACAAGATAATAGATGGTTACGTCATCCGCAAGCTTTTTGAGGTAGTCCTCTGCGGCGGTAACGATCTCAAAGGTTTCGGAGTCATTGACACGGGGATTGATCAAACGCTCGGGAATGAGAGCCGTCCCCATACTCAAAGAGAGTGCCACAACAAGCACAACAGCCGCCAAAATCGTCGCCATGCGACGGCGCGAGGGAAGTGCCAAGTCTCCGCGGCGGTGCTTGCAAAGAAGCACACCAAGTGCAAGACAGAGGAGTGTTCCCGCGAGAAGCGAGACAAGATCGGCGATGGGGAAGCGTCCGTATGTGAACGCATAAAAGAGACCGATAGGATTGATTGCAGTCAGGAGCGTGAGAGAGACTTCGCCCAAGGGCAGAAGCGTGATCAGGAATTGATAGAGGTAAAATGCAACGGGTGGTATATAAGCCAAGACTGCGCCGACGCGCGTGTTCGGAAGCGCGGCAAGGAGTGCTTGCTCCATCGCCAAAAGGAGTGCTGTAAGGAGAACATACCCCAAAATAGACGTGTAAGCACTGCCGATTGAAACGCTTCCCATCATCGAGAAGAGAGGCGGCAGGAGTGCTAATTCCAACACGGGTATCAAAAATACGGTCAAAGCTGCCAAAAAGCGACCGAGCGTGAGTGCGGCAGGCGAGATGCCCATGGCAAAATAGCAATCTTCAAAATTGGTTCGTTTTTGTCTGCGGTCGGCAAAAATCTGCACGAGGGGCAGAACTGCAAACGTGATGGGCGCAAGATATACGGGAATGAACTGCAAGCCACCCATCGGTGCGAAAATAGCCGCGCAAATGCCGATGGCAGCCAAAAGGATTGTCAGAATGATGTAGGTCGATTTGATTCTAAAATAGAGCTTTAACTCTTTGCGATAAACAGAGAACATCAGTCGTTGTCCTCCTTTTCGTCGGTGTCAAGCACCTCGTAGTCGTCGCTGTTCTGCATCAGCATCCGCCAACGTGTGCCTGCGCGTTTGCTTTCGGGAGCTTCAACCGTGGGGGCGGGGGAACTGTCGGCAGGCGTGGCGGCAAACTCCGTCAAGAGGGCTTCGTCATCCGAAGAAATGACCGTTTTCAGCGTACCGTCCTGCAAAACGAGGATCTCGTCGCACATTTCGCGCAGATCGTGCACAGAGGATGTGCAGAGGAAGATCGTGTACGTCTCGCCAAGATACTTGATAAGATCGCGAATTTTCTGCGCGTCTTTCGGAATCACACCCGAGAGGGGAGAGGTCAATATCAAAATTTCGGGCTTTCCCAAAAGGACTTGCAAAAGGCAGAGAATACGCTTCTCGCCGTGCGAGAGGTTGGCGATGAGACGCTCTTTTTTGTCCGCAAGGTCGGCAAGCTCCAAAAGCTCGTGCACGTGGCGGAGCGTTTTGTCAAAGGGAAGCTCGCGCGCATCGGCAACAGCCATTAAATATTCAAGAGGAGTCAATTCGTCGTCGGGGAGCAGGTCGGCGCCAAGATACCCGATGCCGCGGCGAGCTTGTCGAGGTTCGCGATGCAAGTCAAATCCGCCCGCGAGTATCGCGCCGCCCGTGGGGGTGCGCGCGCCGGACATCAATGACAGCAGAGCAACAGCATCCGCATAGCAAGGAGAGAAAACGCCATACGTCTTGCCGTTAGGCAAACGAAAGCTGACGTCTTTAACCGCACCTTTGCCGCAAGAGCCCGAAACCGATTTCAGTTCTATCAAAGTCACGTCCTCCAATCAAGAGTAGTTCTGTTCTATATATTACACCAACTTTGTGTCTTGCATTTGACTGCTTTATGACTTTTTTATGACCGCGAGGGAAGAAACGGATTTTACGCACGTTTCTGGGCTACCGAATAGACGTTTTTTTGAAATAATTTCCCAAATGCCCAACCTTTCCACGCAAAATTGTGTCTATCTATTAGAACACGGAGGTGATAGCAAAAATGAATAAATTAAAATTGATCTTTAAATCGATTGCTTATTCTTGGAATCTGATTTTTGAGTCAAGCAGATTTCTGATCTTTCCCTATTTTGCGCTCTCGCTCATTACAACGTCCTTTCCTCTGCTCTCGGCATTCCTTCTCAAATATATTTTGGATGCCCTGACGGCAGAGACGCCCGACATTGGAAAGATACTGGCGGTGGTGATTGCCTACGGTCTTGCCATTGTGCTCAATCAAGGTTTTTCAACAGCGCAAAGCTTTACAAGAGATACCATTCACGAAAAAGCAAAGTTTCTCTACCGTTGCCGTATGATCGAAAAGCTTTCGGATCTGCCTATGGACGTTGTTGACTCCTCTGCAGGCAAGGATATGGTGGATGACATGCGCCACATTGAGTGGACGGCAATCTACCTATTCTTCCGCGTTATTGACCTCGCATCCCATATTTATACTTTTGCGGTGGCGTTTGCAACGCTTTCGAGCTTTTCGCTCGGCTTTGCCATTCTGCTTTTGGTTTTCACCATTCCCGGTAACATTTTTGATGCGTACTTTGACGATAAAATGGATAAGTTCCGCCAAGAAAAAGCACCTGATCTGCGAAAATTCCATTACTACCGTTGGATGCTCACCGACGCATGGCCTGCCAAGGACGTGCGTATGTATGACCTGACAGATGCCATTAAAGCTCGCTACGATACAGAGAGAAACGAATACGTAAAGGCAAACAAAGCCATCTCCAAAAAAGGAACGCTTGGCAAAATGGCAATTGAGTTCTTTATGCGCAGCGGCGAGATCGCCTTCATTGTTTACGTGATCTACAAAGCCATCAGCGGCGTAATAGGGATTGGCGACGTAGCTCTTTATATTGGATTTATGAATAGTGTTACCTCCTCTTTTGTAAGAATTACGTGGCTTGTGGTTTATGCACTTTGGGGAATTTCGAACAGAATGGGACGATTGTTTGAATTCTTTGGCATCAAGACCGAGAAAACGAGCGGCGGCAGAACACTTGCGGAATTTGAATCTCTTACCTTTGATAACGTTTATTTCAAATATCCGCACACCAAAAAATACGTACTTCAAGGGGTTTCCTTTACCTTGAACAAAGGCGATAAGCTTTCCCTTGTCGGCATCAACGGCTCGGGCAAATCCACCATTATCAAGGTGATGTTGGGACTTTATAAAATTGAATCGGGGCAAATTCTCATCAACGGCTACCCAATGTCGGACTACAATATGCGCGACGTGCGCAAGCTCTTCTCGGCACTCTTCCAAAACTTTGTGCAGTATTCCCTGACCTTGCGCGAAAACATTGCACTCTCCGACCTGGATCGCCTTGAGAATGACGAAGAGATTGAGGGTGTACTCAAGCAAAGTGGAGTGTATGAGGATATTTTGCCCAAGCTTGAAAATGGGCTTGACTCCTTTATGACGCGTAGCTTTTCGGATACGGGAACCGAGCTTTCCAAAGGGCAGTGGCAAAAGGTTGCTCTTGCACGAGCATACTTCAAAAACGCGCCTATCATTATTTTTGACGAGCCCTCTGCCGCACTTGACGCCGAAGCCGAGGATAGGATCTTTAAAAACTTTGAAGCCATTTCCGATGGCAAAACAGGCATTATGATCTCGCACCGCATCTCCAGTGCACGTATGTCTAACAAGATCATTGTGCTTGACGGGGGAAAGATCACCGAGATAGGAACACACGATGAGCTGGTTGCACTTGGTGGTCTTTACGCAAAGCTTTATAATCTGCAACGCGAAAAGTACACAATGAAGGAGGCGGAATGATATGAATAAGATAAAAGACTTTTTTGGCGTATTGTTCAAAAATGTTTGGTTTGCTGTCAAGACCTGCTTTTTGGCATCTAAATTCTATTTCTCCCTAAAGCTATTGGTTCTGCTCTCCACCACCGCCATTCCGCTTGTAAATCTTTGGCTTTGGAAAGAGGTGCTCAACGGCATTGTGGACTTTGAAAACAGCAAACAAACAGTGATCGTATGTCTCGTTGTTTACCTTGTGTTACTTTTGACAACACATTTACTTGCGCGTTTTGACGGATACGTAGAGGACAGATATTCGGACGAGCTGAAATTCTATCTTGACGAAACGATGATGGATAAGACCTCGCGAATGGATCTTGCATTCTTTGATTCTGCCAAAATGGGTGACAAGGTCAGACACGCGCGCAACAATTTAGGTACCATGATGAATATGTCGTGGCTCGTGTTTGATATTCTTTCGGCAACCATCAACGTAATAACAACCCTCGTTATCGTTTGCGCATACAAATGGTGGTTGGGAATTATCACGCTCCTGCTCTTAATTCCTTTTATGCTCTACAATAAGCACCACACCGAATACAAGCTGGCATTGGAAAAGGAGCAGCTGCGTGAAAACAGAAAGAAATACTATTATCACGATAGGTTCTTTGACAACAACGTACAGTTTGAGATCAAGCTGAATAACATTGGAACTTATTTCATCGATAAATATAAGGCGCTTTGGCTAAAGATGTACCGTATCAACCGAAACGTGGATATCAAGCACCGCATCATCAACACGCTCATTATGCTCGTCAACATCTCCAGTGAATTCCTGGTGCTGACGGTATCGGTGTTTGACGTTGTAAACAAATATATTGGCATTGGTGATTTGCAGTACAACCTCAATATGGTAACGCGCCTGCGCAATCAATCTCAAACGTTAGCCAACAGAATCAACCGCCTGCTCAACGATAATACCCGACTTATCGAGCTTCAGGAGTTTATGGAAATTGAGCCCGAAATTGAAAAGACCGGAACGCTGAAGCCTTCAAGCAATCCGCAAATTGAGTTCTGCAACGTGTCCTTCCGCTATCCGAACGCGGAGCAATACGTGCTTAAGAATTGTTCCTTTACTATCAAGCCGCACGAAAAGGTAGGACTGATCGGTCTCAACGGTGCCGGAAAAACAACCATCGTAAAATTGATATTCCGCTTT
Source organism: Eubacteriales bacterium (assembly GCA_045594745.1). Classification (GTDB taxonomy): domain Bacteria; phylum Bacillota; class Clostridia; order Oscillospirales; family CAG-272; genus UMGS1865. The sequence continues at coordinate 4,728 of JAZNZC010000104.1, read as the reverse complement.
TACGATCCCGAGGAAGGATGCATCAAGCTCGATGGCGTGGATTTGAAGGAATACGACGTTTATGCAGTTCGTAAAGTGTTTGGCGTGCTATTTCAGGACTATGTTCAATACGCATTGCCTCTGCGTGAGATCATCGCTCTTCCCGATTTTAATGAACGCTTTAACGACGAAAAGCTGCAAAAGGCCTGCGACATCAGCGGTGTGAGCGAGATCATCAAGGATTGGGAGAATGGCTTTGACAGCGTTCTCGGTCGCTATTATGCCGACAATGCAAAAGACCTTTCGGGCGGTCAATGGCAGCTTGTAGGCCTTGCACGCGCATACTTTAAGGATAGCGAATTTATGATCCTTGACGAACCCTCTGCCGCGCTTGATCCTATTTCGGAGGATCGCATTTTCGAGCAGCTCTACCGCCTAAGCGAGGGGAAAAGCTCGGTTACCATCTCACACCGTCTTTCCAATACAACACTTGCCGATAAGATCCTCGTCATCGGTGATGGGCACATCATCGAACAAGGCTCGCACTTTGAACTTTTGAAACAAAACGGAAAATATGCCGAGCTGTTCAATTTGCAGGCGAGTAAGTATCAATAGCAGAGGGCGGGGGAAATGAATGATTTTGTAAGCAAAGTGATGAAAACGATAGCATCTATTCAACAGCATATTGAAAAAAACGGAACGGGAGATGTTGTTGAAAAACACTGTCAAGATCATAGCTCGTGCCAAGAAATTGTTGAATTTTTATATGATAAGGAGAAGAGGGAAGGAAGACAAAAAGAAGATTCCAAAAGAAAAATATAAAAGATATTTTTTCTCCTACGCGCACGCCCCCGATGGCACGATTTTTACCGTTGCCGTCGGGGGCGTATATGTTTCAATTTTTCAGAACTCCATCACAGCACCGCCAGCAGGCGGTCGGTTGCAGCTTGGGCGTACTCTTCAAACTTGCCGATGTCGCGCAGATAGAACAAAATCGTGTAACGGTCGCGCATAATCAGCGCGCGATGAATGCCGTCAATGATTTCCCCACGGTTGGTGACTGTTGGCGGAACCTTCATTTTGATGCAAAATTCTTCTACGGCGTCAAAATAAGGAACGTAACGCAAAATCAATTCTTTCAAGTGCTCGTCCGCGGTTTCTTCCAAGAGCATTTTATACATGATGGAGATCAGACGTGTTGCTTCGCAGACCTCCAATCCGTGCAGATGGGGCGGCTTGCCGTTTTCAACGTCGAACAATTCCCATGCGTGCGCCACAATATGCTCTGAACCCGAAGCAGGGCGGGAATTGCCCGTAAACGCCATACCAAGCCCTGTGACGAGGAAGCCTTCCATCACGTTTTTTACACATACGGGGTCGCGATTTGTCAATGCGTAGCCGTTTTCCAAGCACTTGTTGGTTGCATCGAGGACGTCGGCGGCAATCTTTTGGCAAAAATATTCGCCGCTGTAATCGCGCGCAAGCTCCCAATCAAGGAGCCCCGTGTATTTGCCAAACATATCGCCAATACCTGCAAGCATCATATCCCAAGGGGCGTCCTTCAGGACGTCGAGGTCGCCAATGATGTACTTGGGCGTGGTCGCCTGCACCGTGGTCTTGGTTCCGTCGTGCAAAAAGGGAGAGCCCGCAGAGGCGTAACCGTCCATCGAGGGGGCAGTCGCCACCACAGCGTAGGGCAAATTGAGACGGAAAGAAGCGAGACGGCAAGAATCGTTGACGGTTCCCGAGCCGACCGCCAAAATAAGATCGGGCAAAAGGGAATACGCAAAAATGTTCGGCTTTGCCGCAATGTCCTGCGCGTTGAGGATGATTTCTCCAAGCGTGGTAGCATCGGGAAGAACAACGTCGCGGTCGATGACGTGAGCGGTGTAGAGCATACCGTTCTCTCTCAAAATCTCTTCCACGCGCGCACCTGCCGCGCGGTAAGTGTTCTTGTCGGCGACCATATAGATGCGGTGATAGTCCTTGAGAATTTGAGGAATCCGCGCAATCGCACCTGCACAAATGTCGTAACCCTCAAGCGGCGCACGATGTCGCTTTTTGGCACACGTGCAAGCAAATTCAATCATAATAAGTCTCCTTTCTTGCATTTTTGATAGGGTATTGGATACTTGTTTGCATTATACATTAAATTGGGACAAAAGTCAAGAGCCTTTGCAAAAATCCGCGCGAAAGCGCGCACGCCCCGATGAAACAGTGAATGAAAAAAGACACATCAAATCGGTCTTTACCGAAATGATGTGCCTTGTTTATTTTTGCTCATTTTTTGCGCGAAGAGAGGATATGAGCCGCTTGACCGTAATAACATCATCTTCATCAAGGCCAGAGAGGTCAACGGTTTCGCTCTGCTCAAGCCCCAAAAGATAGTCGGTGGTGACGTGGAATACAGATGCTAATTTAGTCAACACCTCGGGCGATGGATAACGCTCCTGAAGTTCATAATAGCTGACCACGGATTTTGTAACGCCAAGTTTATTCGCTAATTGTTGTTGCGTCAATCCCTCTTGGAGTCGTAGCTTTTTCAACGTGTTGCCAAAGTCAACCATAATAACACCTCCTGTATATTTTTAGTTTACCACAAAGATGTTTGGTTTTGGTTGACAAAATGTACCAAAACAGTTGACAATCCAAAAAAGTGTGCTATAATGATTTCGTTAAATGAATTTAGAAACGTATATGTGGAGAACTATCCGCATGCTTGCTTAAAATTTGTTTGGCGATAACCGAGGGTTGCATTTTCGATGCGTCGACTCCGGTTGGCACACTTTTTATTTTACTTATCTTGGAGGGGAAAATGGAAACAAATCAAAGAGAAAAGGAATTAGAAGCAAAAGATTTCCGAAAAGAATCGAAGGCAGAGCTGTTATTGGCGATAGCAGAAGATCACAATCGTAAGTATAGACGCTCCAGAAACTGGTCTGTTTTCTTTGTTTGGATGGGGATGCTGTTAACAATAAGTGTTGGGGTGCTGAAAATTCCGTTAATGAATGGCGAGCCGATTTATGCTGTTGACAACCAGATCGTTCTGATCCTTTTGCTGTGCAGCGTATTGATGAATATTATTGCTTTGATTTTAACGAAGGTAGCAAAAAAACATTACGTTTTGGCTCTTCATGCACTCATCGACAGAGGCAATCTTCCCAATGTAACGCCTTTGTGGGTAAAAATGATGTGAGGTAACGCTTAAATATTTTGCGATAAATGCCGCTAAACACCGAAGAAGGAACCGCCGCGCTTATTTTGCGCGGCGGTTCCTTTTTGCTCTTGTTTTTTCTTTCCCCAAAATTGCGCGAGCGCGCACGAAAAAAAGCACAGCGAGACGATTTTTGCAAAAAGGACTTTACAAATAAAGAAAGTTGTGATATAATGACTATGCCAAACAAATTTCATAAAGCTGTCATAGGGATATTTGTCTCTTTTTATAGGGGATATTATACCTTTTTTCGGCATATCATAATAACATTGTGGATTTTTGGTAAAACCGCAAATCCCCACAATGCTTATTATGTATGGCGAAATATCCGTATGATTTGCTTGAAATTTGTTTGGCGACAATTGGGGTTTGCGTTTTTCGGTGCGTCGACTCCGGTTGGCGCACTTTTTTATTTTGAAAGGACAAAAGAAATGGAAGAAAAAACAATAGTAAAAGGCGAATTTTCAAAATTTAATCTTAACCCGCTTGCTTTAATTTGTTTTTTGATAGCAATAATTGCTTTTATTACATGTTTTGTTGTTGCTACAGAATTTGGTGGAGATCCCAGTTGGGCATTTGAAGGAATTGAATATGGATATTACTGGTTTTTTATTGGAATAGCAATATTCATAACATTAGGTGTTGTGTGTATGCTTATGAAACTTGAATTAACCGTAACCGATGGTAAGGTTGTAGGCAAGGCTCTTTTTGGGAAAAGGGTAGATTTGCCTATTAGTCAAATATCTGTAGTGGGTACTGGTATATTCAACAGAGTAACTATCGCGACATCGTCAGGCTCTATAAACTTTTATGGCGTGGTTAATCAAAGCGAGGTTTTCTCGACCATATCAGAATTGTTATTAAAACATCAAAACGAAACTAAAGTAACAAATTCCCAAGTGCCTGCAAGTGCATCGGATGAATTAAAAAAATACAAGGATCTCCTTGATTCTGGTATTATCACCCAAGAAGAATTTGATGCAAAGAAAAAGCAATTGCTTGGCCTTTGATTTTTATTTGCATACACCAAGCTGTAGACCGAAATATCGGTTTGGTGTTGAAAATCGCGAGCCGTTTTTGCGGCTCGCTTTTTATCCTCTCCCAAACCGCGCGAAAGCGCGCACGCCCCCGATGGCGCGGTGTTGAGCCGTTGCCGTCGGGGGCGTGTGTGGTTAAGTTCTTGCGGGGGAGAGGTTTGGAGAGGGGACACTTCTTTTAAGAAGCGTCCCCTCTCCAAAGTTATTTCTTTGTAAAATCTAAATTACTTGCTAGCCTCTTCGATAGCAACTGCAACTGCTACTGTCATACCAACCATGGGGTTGTTACCTGCGCCGATAAGTCCCATCATCTCTACGTGAGCGGGAACAGAGGAGGAGCCTGCGAACTGTGCATCAGAGTGCATACGACCCATGGTGTCGGTCATGCCGTAAGAGGAAGGACCTGCAGCCATGTTGTCGGGGTGGAGGGTACGGCCTGTGCCGCCGCCGGATGCTACGGAGAAGTAGCTAACACCGTTCTCTTGGCACCACTTCTTG
>JAZNZC010000103.1:0-2716 GCA_045594745.1 Eubacteriales bacterium | reverse complement strand
CTTGGAGCACCTGGAGACAAGATGCCACGAGAGCGCGAAAGGTCATTTTTGCCGTATCGAGCAATACTTTCTGCTGACGGAACAGATTGACCTTCTGCCAGCGCTCCTTGGTCATAAGATTCGAGTGCCCCGTGCGGATCTCGCCGAGGAGCGACACTTTGATCTCCTCGGTCTTGCGCTGATAAACAAATCCAAGCTTTTCTTGCACACGGCGGCTTTTCTCGTTGCCGTCGTAATAACCGCACCAGATGCGGCTCATGCCGAGATCCTCGAATGCATAGCGAAGCATCTCGCGGGAGGCCTCGGGAATGAGTCCCTGCCCCCAATATGGCTTTCCGATCCAATAGCCAAGCTCGTATTCATCGTCCGCTTGGGCAAGGTCGTTGCGGTGAAAGCCAATACTGCCGATTGGTTTACCATTTTCCTTTAGGCACACGGCATAGGTCTCGGGCGCGGAGAGCACCGCGCGAATGATCTCGCGGCTGTTTTCCACGCTCGTGTGGGGCGGCCACCCTGCAGACGGGCCTACCTCGGGGTCACTGGCGTATGTATATAAATCCTCTGCATCACTCTCGCACCACGGGCGAAGAATGAGGCGTTCTGTTTCTAAAATCATAGCAATATCCTCTGTACCTGAATCAAATGAAATCATTTAACCGCATTGATCGTATACGTCGCGCCCCAAGATTTCAGCACTTGAACCGATGCAAATCCAGCCTCAAGCAGTGCTTCGGTTTCGTGCTGTACGGTGAGCGGCGTATCATAGTGATAAAACTCGTCATCGCGGATTCCCTGCTCCGCTTTCAATGCGTTCAGGTTATTTCGGTGCGTCTGTTCCTCATCATCGGTGGCAGCAAAATAATCGGTCAGAATCAAGTAGCCGTTCGCCCTCAGCGCGGTGTGCAGTTTCTTATAAAGTGGGATCTTTTCGTCCTTTGTGAAGTGGTGCAAGCTTTCCACGGAAACGGCGGCGTCAAAGACGTTCTCACCCAGCGGAACGTCGAAATATGAGCCGACGATCAATGTGATGTCCTTATCCGTGAATTTCTTTTTCAGCGCATTCAGCATTGCCTCGGACAGGTCAATGCCGGTCACCCTTGCTGACGGACAGAGCGGAAAATATTTTTCCAGCTCCAAACCCGTACCACAGCCTAAATCAAGAACACGGCTACCTTTAGCTGTCGGCAGCAGACTTGCGGTGAACGGATAGAACTCGTCTGCCGCTTCAATGCCCGTCATCATGTGTTCATCGTATCCGTTTAATCTATTTTCAAAAAATTCAGCCATCTTTTCAAGCATGTCGATACTCCTTCAAATCGTAATTTTCATCTTATCCGTAATACTTATCGATTCCACCGTAGCCAACAATCAATTTCCCTTCGCGCGTCTTTTTGATAAAGCTTTCAAGTCGCTTTTTGAACTCGCCCTCGCGTTTTCTTGCCGCATCGATATAAGCGACACGAATGCGCTTGTAAGGCTCAGACAATTTCTCGTAGTTTTCAAACGCAACGGCATCGTTCTTTATGACATCGATGATATCCGTTGGGAAAACATACGGCGCACGAATCAAGGGGAGCACACCATCCCGTATGCTTGGGTGAAGCAGCCCTTGTTCGTCAAGCCAAATCAGTCGTTCTATGTTCGGGCGCGAATAGGGACTTCCCTTTTTTCTCGGTGTAAATCGCTGTGCGCGGTGCGTGGGATCAATGTGCTTAATGGTGCTGTCGATCCAACCGAAGCAAAGAGCTTCTTCTACCGCATCGTTGTAGGAAAGCGCCTTGTCGCCCGACTCCTTCATCGGAAAAACGAACCAAATCTCACTTTCCGTTTCAAAGTGCTCGGCAAGCCACTCGCGCCATGCTTTTCTCTCACTTGTGTAAATTGTTTTCATTGTTTTGCACTGAAAATTAGATTTGTTAATTCCACAATTCTTTTTTTACTAAAATATACTCGTTACTTCGCAGCACTTCCTCAAATCCACATTTGAGGAATAATTCAACAGAAGAATTGTCAATGGCGATATCATCATAGAGTTCCTTTATGCCGTTTTCTTTTGCAATTTCGCATAGAAGCTGTAACGCCTTGCGACCATATCCTTTTCCACGATACGGAGCGTAAATAACGACATCAGCAATGTAAATCTGTCTTTCTTCGTCAAAATAATATGCTACCTCACCAACGAAAGCATCATTATCCTGAATGTATCTGTAAAAACGCTTTCCGCTGTGGTCTGTAATCCATCGTTGATGCCAATTTGTCCATTTTTCTTTTGGAAACGGGATTGTACCTCCATAGGCGTGGTTGTAAGCCATCGTGTGCTCATCATCCATCATTTTTTCCTTAAACCACAAGTCCTCGATATGAGGTTCATACAATTCAAGCATTTCCTCACCTCGTCAAATACTTATTTTCCAAACTGTTCGGTCATTGGAATCTGTTTATTTCAAACCGCATTCTTTATACAGTTCCTCAATGCACGGCGATTTATATTCGATATACTGATCTATGCTGTCGGGAAAGAGCTGTGCCGCCGTTTCCTTTACCCGACTGTACTTTTTGACCGCCTCGGGATTTTTGCGCAGAAAGTCTCTGAATGCAATATGGCGGTGCAGTTCTTCGGAATCCCGTGGGCACACGTACAGATGGTGTGTCATCAAATGGGGCTTGTTCGCGTATTTGAAGGCTTCTCTGTCCTTGATGCCGAGGTCGCCCTCGT
>JAZNZC010000102.1:0-8246 GCA_045594745.1 Eubacteriales bacterium | reverse complement strand
AGATGGTGTATGCAAGTATTACAACAAGTGTAATCAGCACAAATATCCCCCCGAGCGGCAATACCGTAGACCGACCGATTATACTCCTTATGAGTACGTCTTTGGCGTTGGTGCTACGCACCCCGCATCGCCTCGCGATGCACTCACGGAGCAATCTGCACACGCCTCGCTTGTGCGAGCACAGACTCGCTCTCGTTTGATTATGTAGCCTTCGGCTCAAACCGGTCGTTTCAGATTGAAGCCTTATATTCCAAAAAGAAAAAGCCAAAACCAAACCGCAAGAGTTCAATTTTGACTTTTCTTGGTGGAGCATTTTCAACGAACTTTGAACCAATTTAATGTATAGAATATTCTTTACGAATAATAAAAGCCTTACTATCTTGCAGGTAGTAAGGCTTTTGGGGAGCCGAAGTGTAGTTAAATCGAACTCAAAAATTAGAGCCGGGGATTACCCTTTAGATTTAACATGATACTATAAAAATGCTTACAGCCTTATTTTCAAGGCGGGAACCGTACCTAAGTTGGTATAGTCAACCCAGATAGAGCTATTACAATGTCCGTCTGTGCTACTTCTGTATGCATAGCCGCTACGGTTACAGTCGGGCGAGCGATGATACCACCAGCCGTTGCCGTAGTAGTCCTCCGTTGTTATCATCAGCGCTCCGAGTGCTCTTGAGTAATCCGATGTTATCATCTCTCTCGACTCATCTGCGGACTCGGAAGAAGAAAATCCGTAGGCCTCGTTGGTTGCTTCCTCTTGAGAAAGAAGGAAAACCTTATCGTTGGTATTTTCACAAACGTATTTGTTAACACCTCCGTTATGTGCGGTTTCGTTGCCGTGGGGGTTAGTGCTCTTTGCACTGTTATCCACCTCGGTGATCAGAATTATTTCCTGCTGAAGCACGCTGAATGCCGTTTCGTAGAAGGTTGCGTTAAGCCAGGCTCTTATTTCGCTGTACTTATAGTTATTTGCATAGGTGCCCTCGGGCACGCCGTCTGCGTTATTGTAGTATGTTTGATACCGGTCATAAAAATCCCATTGATATGGCAGGACGTCAATTATGCTATCGCAAAGGAGGAACGCCTCGCCATTTTCCTCGGAGAGTATTCTCCAACGGATGGGCTCAACCTTGAAGTAATATACGGTTCCTTTCGTTATGCTTGCTCCTGTGGAGAAGGTAAAGTCACTATAGTGAGGATCTGCACTTACCTTGGCATAATAGCATCCGTCGTCACCCAGGTAGTAGCCACGTTCGTCGGTGGTTGAGGTAATGGTTACGCTATCGGCCTTTAACGTCTGGGGATATTCGCCGAAATAGATGTAATCGCCATCGCGGGTGTATGCCTTTTTGCCCTCTTTACCGCAGGTAGTACATACTCCGTCCTTGAAGGTGTGTATATCCTCAAGGCATTTGCGAAGGGCTGCTATCTCCTCATCCTTTTTCGCGGAGGCCTCGTTAATCTCGCCTACCAAAGCCTCGAGATTGGTTACCGTGTCATTAAGGCGGACAATCTGAGCTTCGAGATCCTCCTTCGTGCTGTTAAGCGAAGCCGCCTTTGCTTCAAGAGTCTCAACCTGCTCCTCAAGCTTTGATATTTCCTCCGAAAGTGCGTTGGAGTTGCCGTCCATAAGTGCCTTAAGCCTTGCGGTTTCGGTCTCAAGGTTTGTGATTTCTTCCTCAAGCGAGGCCTTTTCAGACTCAAGTGCGATCTTCTCCGCGCGGAGTGTTTCAAGGTCTGCCTTGAGTGATGTTATCTCGGCAGACTGCTCCGCCTTTTCTGCTTCCAACTCAGCTATCTCATCGTTAGCTCCCTCGAGCTGTTCTGTCAATTCCGCAACCTGAGTGCTTAACGCCTCAACATCGCCGTCAGAGCCTGCACAGGCCGTCAACCCAAAAAGCGACGTGCAAATGAGTATTGTAAAGAGAATTAATGATATTATTTTTTTCATTTTGTTTCTCCTTTCTACTCTACATGTCTTACTTCAAGATCTTGAACTTACCAATAATGGGAAGCACCTTTGCCCTTCCATTCAACGCGTTGATGATGCCAATGACGGAAAGAACCATGATGATAATGCTTACGACCGGGGCGAGAAGCCAACCCAGAATCGGGATTACCAAAAGAATGGAAGAGGCAATTCCTCCGAGGAAGAGAACAAGTCCCTGGTTCGCGTGAAATCTTGCAAAAGGAGAGTCCTTCGCAGCAAGAAGAGGAATAAAGAACAGTATATAGGCAAGAACACCCATAACTTTATTCTTTTCAACATCGTCCTTATCAAATTGTTCGATGGTGTCTGTCGTATTTCCTGGATTTATCTCCTTTGTCGCAGGAGCGTTCTGCTCTACCGCAGGCTCGGTCTTTATTTGCTCGGTTGTTGAGCCGGGTTCGACCGCCTGACCACATTCGGGACAGAATTTTGCATAATCTTCAATTTTTGTTCCACATTTTTCGCAGTATGCCATAGTAGTTCCTCCTATTAAAAAATCTTTTTTGTTTTTAAAAATTCGCACACGCGGGCGATGGCTTACATTATACTTTATTTGCCGATAGATAAAGAGCTTGTACCGTTTGCAAAGGTAATCGAGGCGATGTAGCCGTCTGCATTTTCGGCAGTAAAGGAATAAAGAACCATTTCACCAAATTCCCGATCCTCGACAACCTCGTTGATATTAAAGCCTGCCGCCTTTACCTGCTCGACGTAATCCCTTATCTGTTCTACTGTTGCGTTCGTAAATGTAGCACCAAAGCTTTCACCCTCAATATACGTCGCCTGCAATTCAAGGCTCGGCTTGGGAACAAGCCTTGTATATTCGTTGTCGGGCCAATTGCCACCGATCTGTCCTTCACCACCGTCTGCATCCTTGACTACCCAGCTGCCGTCAGGCTTCTGAACTACGACCGTACCGTCCTCATTATCTACAAAGGTCGTGCTACCGTCCGCACCGAAGGAAATATCGATCCCCTCCGCCTTTCCTTCCATAACAAGCTGCTGCTTGCTTGCTTTGTCCATTTGACCGTAGATCACTGTAGAGCTTCCAATACCTGCCAACAGAGAGTCGGTATTGCCACCGTTATTATTATCCTCGCCGTTATGCGAATTGTCGGGGTTGTTTTCTCCGTCACCCGAGGGGTTGTCGTCCTTATTTCCGCAGGCGGCAAGGCTAAATACCATTATTAAAATCAATAAAAATGCTAATATTTTTTTCATTGTGTTATCCTCACTTTCTTATTATTGAATAGCACGCGTGCCATCAGCCAAATGGGTGTGTGATCAATAAGTCAAATTTTCCACCATATCGGAGAAGCCAACCTCCAACAAGCAATCATAGGCATAGTAATTTGAGATAGCGTAGATTCCGTCTTTTTTGAGGCAGCAACGATAGCCGTCCTCACCGTTAGTTTCCCATTCTACCTCCCAGCCCAGATCCTTGAGCTGATGTGCATAGTCAATAGCATCCTGATTAGTAGCACAGTGATAATTAAACCACGCCGCGTAATATTCATCGGGAAGCTTATCCTTGCTTAAATCGAAGTCGACGTCATCGTAGCCGTAGGTGAAATCCTGAATGGTGTAGCCTTTGTTGTAGTCGCATTCCGTCATACCGCACTGAGGCAGAGGAATACCGTCAATAAACTCGGGAAGTGTAAACAAGGAATCTGTTGCACTTACGCTAACGGAATAATCATACGCCTCCTCGCTTATAGACTCACGAACGAAAATTTCCATAAACCAGCCGTTGCCAAAGTAATCGTAGTACGTCCACTCGCCCGTTTCCGTACAACCGCCCACCATACCCTTGGCTTCTACTGCCTCCGTAAAAGTGTTTAGCTGATCCTCGGTTGCATAAAAGAACACGCCGTATTCTCGATAATCTTCCTTGGACTCATAATATAGAGGACCTACGGCATAGGAACCATTTAGGGTATCGTGCTTGTAATCCTTAAAGGTAGTCTGATCCACCTTTACTCCCTCGGGGGGTGCCGGGAAGCAGTCCGGCAAAAACTCTTGATCCCACACATCGTAGATGTAGGCACCGTACCGGTTCTCGTCCCATCCCTCGGGCATCAAGCCTTCCAGCTTATCCATAGCATCCTCAAAATCTTCCACGTCTTCGTCCGAGATGATGGGATCACCGTTGCCGTTGTTGGAAGTGCCGGAGTCATCGCCATCTGTAGTTTTGTCGGTATCCTTACCGCAAGCGGCGAGGCTAAATACCATCGCTAAAGTCAGTAAAAGTGCCAATAGTTTTTTCATTGTAATTTCCTCCTGATTTGTTTTTTGTTGTGTTCGTCGTGGGAGTTCCTTCGACTTGCGCAATCCCGGCACAGGTCGTCTTCCTCCTCCATTGCGAAGCATTCGTCGCAAACAAATCTGCCACAAGAGTTACATTGATTAAAACGTAGCCTTGCTTCCAGATTTGCCCTCTCGAAAGCCGCGTCGTGATCGATACGGAAGAGAATGTCCTTTGCCTTTTTTTCGTCGTCGGATAGCGACTCCGAGAAGCCGTGAACGAACGGATATTCCTCGCTCGTCCATTCCCTTTCGCATCGGTCGCAATAGAAGGAGAATTTGAAGTAGACGTCCGTCGATCTATCCCTATGCTTTTGGGTAATCGTTTTTAGCATCGCTATCTCCTCCTTCGTGCTTTTTGCAACATCATTCCTATTGCACATCTAAATTATACCCGAAAAACTCACCGCCTGTCTATTACCCGCACATTACCCTTTCGGGTGATTTTTAGGGGGAAAAGGGGTATTTTTTGCAAAAAAACATTACCCATACGGGTATACCCATGGATTGTCGGTATTTTTGCATCAAAAAAGCCCGACCGTTTCCGATCGGGCTTTCACCGTATTTTTTACTTGAACAATGCAAACAATTCGTTACGTGAGGCAACTCCAAGCTTTGCATATATGCTCGTTATCTGCTTTTTGACCGTATTCTCGCTAATGTAAAGCATAGCAGCAATTTCGTTTCGTTGCTTGCCTTCGAGCAGAAGATCAAGCACCTCTTTTTCTCTCGGAGAGAGCATACTAGTGTCGGGTAATTTCTTTTCTGCGGTAACGGCAGGCTCACCGACAACGACGACCGTCTGTTCCTTCCGTCTGAATACCACAAGAGCAAGAGCCGCAAGACCGCCTGCAAACAACACACCGAAGGTGATGATCAGCACCGTTGCGATAGGAAAGTCCTTTTCGTAGAATGCGTAATAGGTGACATCTCCTGCGTGTGTGAATATTTCGCCGTCCTCGATTTTATCACCCAACCCATCCTCGGTGCTAAACCAACCACCAAAGCTGTAACCCGATTTCTCGATAGCCTCTGGGAATGAAATAGACGCATCGTAGGTCTGCTGTACCGTGATGGTCTGCGCGTTGCCAAAATCAAAGGTCACCGTGTAAACGTTTGGAGTGAATACTGCGTGGAAATCTATGCTTTTGGTTTCGTTTCCTACGATGAAATATCGGTCTGCCTGATAATCAAAATTCTCGGCAAGTGTCCAAGAGGTGAGCGTATAGCCTGTCTTTTCAAAGGCAGGGCGCGTTGGATGTGTGCCTGAAGGAAGAACAACGGTTTCCTTGCAAACGCCGTCCATGAAGAATTTGAAGGTCACATCGTGATTGTTCGCACCTACGGTAAACGTACCGTAGTAGTTTCTATCTCCCAGCTTTTCCTTGATGAAACTGGTGGAAACGGTGGGGGCGTGTACGAGATGACCTTCCTCGTTGTACCATTCAGCCGGGGCTGTGCTGCCGAAATAATTGTATCCGTTTTCCTCAGCGGGCTGTTCGACTTTCGGATTGTGGGTTTCATACAACTCGTCAACCACCAAATTCCCGTAGTAGTTGAGATAATTTATATCAAAAAAGTCGGGATACCACGAAAACCAAAGCCATCTATCCTCGCCGTATCCTGTATAATCGGACATTGCCGTTTTACAGGTGTTGTTCTCTATCGTACAGAACAGTAAATGAATTGATCGAGTGCTGTAATCAAGCGAGGGATTATAATCTGTAAAAATTGCGCCCATTGCATTCTCTGCGTAATTTTTACGGATCTCTGTGTTGCTTACGTTTACGCTTATTGCACCGTTGAGATAAATCGCGCCTCCGAGACCTTGATTGCTGGCAAGTCCGAGCGTGCTTCGCTTATCCTCAGTTTCCGGAATCGCCCTGTTCTCGGTAATATAGCAGTCCTCGATATCCACGCTTGATATATCTATTCCTATACCGCCGCCAACCGACGCCTTGTTGCCGACAATTTTACAATTGCGAACAGTAATCTCCGAGCCGTCTGTGCATCCGATAGCACCTCCGCTTAACATATCTGCCCAAAATCTTTCACCGCCGTAAAAGTAGTTCGCATCATTCCTCTCGAAAACGCATCCCTCAAAGGAGGCAGCAACGTTCCTCATATAGATAGCACCGCCACCGACAGCATTCTGAACAAATCCCGACTTGTTATCGTTAAAGCTGCAATCCTTAACGTTCAGCGTAACGTTCTTGTTATTCGCTTCCACGTATACAGCACCGCCGCCGTACAGTGATGCGTTGGAGGAAAAGCTACATCCCTCCAAATTAAGCTCTAATCTATACGGCACATTGTCGCCATGCTCGGCTTCAAGCCAGGGAGTCAGCGTATAATCGGCGTAAAACGCACGAATCGCAGGACCGTACGTATGCATATAATTTTTGAATTCACAATTTTTAAAGCCTGCGATTGCATTGCCCTTGCACTCAACGGCATACTGATTTTTTAACGGATACGGAGATAATTCCTCACCCATACTATCGTATGAAAGCTGCCAATCCTCGTCCGTAATCACATTCGTATCAAGTCCTTCGTTAAAAGTGATTCCTTCAAATGAAAACGTGGAGTATTCGCCACCAATCTTCGTTCCGTTCAGTATGAAGCTCGCCCCTGTAAATACGGCGTTGCCGTCCGTCTTGCCGCTTTTTATAGTAATGTTTTTATCAATAATAATTCTTTCAATCGTATTAACGGCACCGGTAGAGTTTAGATTGAAATCAATATCGCCAACGAGAATGATATCGCCGTTCTCCGCCTTGTTCAGAGCGTTGATAAAATCATTTCTTGTCGTAATCAGCTCGTCCTCACGGGAGATTGCCTCCGCACCGACCGCTACATTAATCGCAAAAGCCAAGCACAAAAACAACAAACACGAGAGAACATATAAAAATTTATGCTTTATCTTCATTATAGTTTTCCTCCACATCTGACAAATCCACACCGTTATTCTTGCACCAAATAATAAACTTGCCGATTGCTCTTGCCTGTGGCTTACGATTCTCACGCTCCCAACGGCTGACGGTTGAATAGGAAACACCGACCGCATCGGCAAATTGCTGTTGGCTTAGTAACCTCTCGGCTCTTATATATCTGATTTTTTGCGATAGAGTCATGCATTTTCCTCCATAATGTTTCTTAATATGTCATATTATATCACAAAATAGCCATTTCGTCAATAAGCTTTGATGTATTTACGCTCGTCAATAAAAAGAAAGGCACCACTTGGATGACTACCGTAAATTGGTTTTATATTCAAATCAAAAAGGACGAGAAGCTTCTCGTCCTTTTTGCACTCTTCCTTGACTGCAAGGTGTAGTGCGTTATACCGTATTATTTGTTTCGGGCGGTAAGAGAATGATGTTTTTGCTTGCGCAAAAATGATGTTATTCGCTTCGCTCATAATGATGTTGCTCGCCAAGGCTCGCAATGATGTGATGTTTGCCATAAAATGTGGCGAAGCCACACATCATTAGCGAAGCGTCATCACCGGACAAAGTCCTACATCTTTGCCGAAGGCAACATCACTTGCCCGCAAGGGCAAACATCATTCGGCTGACCTGCTTTATCGCAGGTCGCCGTTTCGTGATACTTTCTGTCATTGGTGACCCGGAGTATTACAAGGTCGAATACGGGATCTTGCTGTGTGAAAATGCTACGTCCAATTACAGCCTTTGTCCATAATTATGTTTCATTTAAAAGAGATTTAACGTAATTAAGTTTTTCTAAAATTACATTTAAACAGATCAACGTTAATTTAAATCCGTTCAACAATTCACCTCCGAAAATAAAAGCATTTCCGTGAGCGCACTCGTTCCTGATATTAAGGAAATTATCATTATACATACACTGGTATACAAAGAACAAGTCGGGAACATTTTCTAAAGAAGAGGTTTCTTTATAAATTTCGAGAATGATATCTTGCAAAACGCTA
>JAZNZC010000101.1:0-27314 GCA_045594745.1 Eubacteriales bacterium | reverse complement strand
GATCGTTATCAAAGCCTTCCCCTTGAGGGGAAGGTGGCTTGCGATAGCAAGACGGATGAGGTGTAGCCATCGAAGATGGCGTCCGGATTTTTGTGAACTCCAAACGGACGCAAAGCGTCCTACACCTCATCACCCGCGTTCCGCAGGAGCTTCTCCTCAAGGAGAAGCCTTGGTAGCTTGTGCTTTGTGCGGTTGTTTATAAGGCTTTACAACACTTGGGACTCCGATGTGAGTTGACAGTAAAGGAGGAGCACTTGAATTTACTTGAATGGATGCAATACATACGCGGCAAGCGTTGCGCGGTGGTAGGGCTTGGAGTTTCCAACCGCCCCCTTATCGGCTTTTTGCTGATGCGCGGTGCCATCGTCTGCGCACGCGATAAGAAAACGCGCGAGGAGCTTGGTGAGGTCGTTGACGAGCTCGAAAAGCAGGGCGCGACCTTCAAACTCGGCGAGGGCTATCTTGACGACCTTGACGAGGAGATCATCTTCCGCTCGCCCGGGCTTCGCCCCGATATTCCCGCATTTGCTGCGGCTGTCGAAAGGGGAGCGGTGCTGACCTCGGAGATGGAGCTTTTCTTTGAACTGACGCCCGCAACGGTTATCGGCATTACCGGTAGTGACGGTAAGACCACCTCGACCACCCTGACCGGGCTTATTCTTTCGCAGGAATACAAAAACGACGAAGGAACACGCATCTTTGTTGGCGGCAATATTGGCACGCCGCTGCTCCCAATGGTAGCCGATATGACCGAGCGCGATTTTGCAGTCGTGGAGCTTTCGAGCTTTCAACTCCAAGGGGCAAAGCGCTCACCGCACGTTTCGGTTATCACCAACGTTACCCCCAACCACCTCAACTGGCATACGGATATGGAAGAATACACCCAAGCCAAAGCCAATGCCTTTCGCAACGCTCCTTGCCGCCGTGTGGTGCTCAATATCGAAAACCGCATCACGGCAGAGCTTGCACGCGACGTTGACATTCCCGTTACGTATTTTTCCTCTCGAAAGAGTGCGCATACCGATTTTCCGTTGCGCGATTGCGACAGCGCCATATACGTAAGAGAAGGCAAGATCTATCTTTGGGACAAAGGTGCCGAGCACGATATTATGCAAGATGGACAGCTACTCCTGCGAGGACGCCACAATCTTGAAAACCTGATGAGTGCCATTGCACTTACCTTTGAATATGCTTCGCCCGAAAGCGTGCGCGAGGTTGCCACAACCTTTACGGGTGTCAAGCATCGTATGGAGCCTGTTCGTGTGTCAAACGGCGTGACCTACTATGACAGTTCCATTGATTCAACGCCTGTAAGAACGGCGGCAGTGCTTTCCGCAATGCCGGCAAAGCCCATCGTCATTTGCGGAGGCTCGGATAAGGGAACGCCCTACGAGCCCCTTGCCGATGCCATTTGCGAGTATGCTAAGGCGGTGGTTCTTACGGGTGCGACCGCGGGTAAAATCCTCACAGCGCTTTCACAAAAGGATGAAGTACAGGAGGGAAAGATCCCCGTTTATTTGCAACCCGACTTTACCGAAGCGGTTAAACTCGCCTGCACCACCGCGCAATCGGGAGATATCGTTTTACTCTCACCCGCCTGCGCAAGCTTTGATGCTTTTAAGGACTACAAGGAGCGCGGAATGGTTTTTCGTTCCATTATTGAACAGTATTGATGGTAGGAATTGTAAACAATCCGTAAACATCCAAGGAATATTATTGACAGTCAGATGACTGCGCGGTAGAATATATACACATCACGCGAGATGAAAAAAATTAAGAAAGGAAATGCAAAATGAACTACGAACAGAATTTTTATCAAACACGTCCCGGCAGAGCTGCCGATTTTCGCAGGACGGCAAAAAATGCTCTCAAGGGCTTTTGGTGGATGGCTGCGCTTGTCACTCTCTTGGCTTCTATCCTTGGCGGTGTTGCTGTGGGGGGCGGTAGCGTGTCCATAGGAAGCAGCGGTAGCAGCTTCAAATTTGATATGAGCGATGTTGAAACTCCCGAAACTCCCGACTACGAGGATTCGATCGGCATTATTGGCGGTGCCGAAGAGGGGGCTCCCGAGATGCCCGGTCTTACCGACGAAGAGATCAAAGAACTTGAAGAGGCACTTACCAACGTTGATTTCAAAGCAATGGGCGAGGTCTTTATGGAAGATTTCCCCCTCTTGGGCTTCATTATTTCTTCCTTTGTTGTGGTCATCGTTGCTGTTTTCGTCATTGTTTTCGCTTTGCAGATGTTTGTTTCTTCGCCCGTTAAGGTGGGTTATCAAAAGTTCTGCCTCAACGTGATTGACGGAAATGAGAGCGGCATCGGTATTGACACGCTGTTTGAACGTTTCAGCCGCGGCTATCTCAAAACAGTGAGACTGAATTTTTTACACACCCTGATTATGAATTTGACCTTGATTCCGATGTATGTTGGTCTTATCGTTGGCGGTGTGCAATTTGTCGGAACGCTTCCTGCGCTTCTTTCAAGCGAAACACCTGAAGCAGTGGTTATTTCGCTTTTCACTTTTATCGGCTGGACTTATCTTGGCATTCTCATTTCTATGTGTATCAGCATTCCCGTATCCTACACCTATTCTATGGCACATATCATTATGGCGGATTATCCCAACGTGGGTGCTATTGAGGCTCTGCGTCTCTCCCGTCAAATGATGAAGGGCAACAAGTGGAGACTCTTCTGTCTTGATTTGAGCTTTATCGGTTGGACATTCCTCGCGCTTTGCTGCACTTGCACACTTGGCCTGTATTTTGTAACGCCTTATCAGCACGTTGCACGTGCCGCGTTCTATCACGAGATCTCTAACCGCAACGCGCCCGCAGACGTTGAATTTCCCAGCGTTAACCCCGAAGATTACTACATCGAATAATCCGTTTGTCAAAAGAAAGAGAACATCAAAATGATATTTTCCAAGAAGATTCAAGACCTCGCTATCGAGGCAGAGCACGCACTTGTTGCGCAGTTTGGGCACATCGACGAGGTTGCATTTTTCAACACGCAAAAGGTGATGGATGCTTTTCGCACCCATCGTGTCAGCGATACTTGCTTTCAATCCACCAGCGGCTACGGTTATGATGACCGTGGCCGTGAGGTGCTCGAACAGGTCTGGGCGGACGTTATGGGCGCCGAGGCCGCCGTTGTACGTCAGACCATCATCAGCGGCACGCACGCGCTCTCGATCGGGCTTTTTGGCATCCTGCGTCCGGGCGACGTGATGTATTCGGTAGCAGGCAAGCCTTATGACACGCTTGAGGAGGTCATCGGCATTTCGGGCACGCCCGGAAACGGCTCGCTTCGCGACTTTGGAGTCGACTACGAGCAGACCGACCTGAACCCTGACGGCACTTTCAATTTTGCCGAGATCGAGGACAAGCTCCGCGCACTTGGCGCGCGCGCCAAGATGGTATTTGTGCAACGCTCCAAGGGGTATCTGAATCGCAAGACCTTGAGCGTGGACGAGATTGGCGAGCTTGTAAAGTTCGTCAAGAATATCAGCCCCGAGACCTTTGTTGTAGTCGACAACTGCTATGGCGAGTTTGTTGAAACACGCGAGCCCTGTGCCGTTGGCGCAGACCTCGTTATCGGTTCTCTTATCAAGAATCCCGGCGGCGGAATGGCAGAGACGGGTGGCTATCTCGCGGGTACGCGCCGTGCAGTTGAGCTTGCTTCCTACCGTATGACCTCTGTTGGCATAGGTGCTGAGGCAGGTGCTACTCTTGGACAAAACAAGTCGATGTTCAAGGGCTTGTTCTACGCGCCTCACACCACCGCGCAAGCGCTCAAAACGGCGCATCTGGCGGCCTATATGTTTGAAAAGCTTGGCTACGCAGTCGAGCCCCGTTGGAACGAGGAACGCCACGATATTATTCAATCTGTGATTATGGGAACAGAGGAAGGCCTCTGCGCCTTCTGTCGCGGAATTCAGGCAGGCTCGCCCGTAGATGCCTTCGTGACCCCCGAGCCATGGGCAATGCCCGGCTACGGCGATCAAGTCATTATGGCGGCAGGCACGTTCGTGCAGGGAAGCTCCATTGAGCTCTCCGCCGACGGACCTTTGCGCGCCCCCTATACCGCTTTCTTCCAAGGCGGTCTTACCTACGAGAGCGGACGTATTGGCATTATGTCCGCCGCTCAAAGCGTTTTGGGAGAAGAATAAGGGGAACGAGATTGTGGGGGAACTTTTTGCAAAAAGTTCCCCCACACCCCTTCAAAAACTCTCTAACAAAATTTTCAAAAGGAAATTCCCGACACACGGACAGACAGTCGGCGCAAGTCAAAGACTTGCTTTTGCTGCCGCGAGCTCCCAGGTGCCACCGAGACCCTGGCCGCTAAGAACGTTCATTGCCGCGGCAAGAAAAACAGAAATACGAAAGGAGCCGTTATGCAATATCGCATTATCAGGAGCGACCGCAAAACGGTTGCTTTACAAGTCAAATCGGGTGAAGTGACCGTCCGCGCTCCACGCGCGATGCGTGACGAAGAGATCGCCGATTTTGTTGCCCGTCACGAGGATTGGATTCGCAAAAAGCTTGCCACATTCGCAGGGAAGCCGAGCGGACCGCGCATCACCGAAGAGGGGATGCGCCTCTTGGTCAAACGTGCACACGAAATCATTCCGCCACGCGTTAAATATTACGCATCCTTGATTGGCGTAGACTACAATCGCATAGCCATTCGCCACCAAAAAACCAAGTGGGGAAGCTGCAGCGGCAAAAAGAATCTCAATTTCAACTGTCTCTTACTGCTCACGCCCACCGAGGTGATGGATAGCGTTATCGTGCACGAACTCTGCCACCTCAAATATATGAATCACTCCAAAGAGTTTTACAACGAAGTCCTGCGCGTGTGTCCCAACTACAAGAAGTACGACCGTTGGCTCAAGCAAAACGGTGGAGATCTCATTCGCCGTATGCCAAACTCAAAATAACAAAATCGGTTATTGATAGGTGCTGATTATGAAAAAGGACAATTTTGACAAAGCAAATTTTTTATATAATATTGCTGTCTCACACGAAACCCCGATGGAAAATCCGGATGACGTTTCACTATCTATACAGAATATGTTGGATGAAATCCGCGGGCTGGGATATGAAGAATTTTCTTCCTTAAGTGATGTGGAGCTGCGTAGAATAAATGATCCGCGCATTATGAAAGTCTTATTGAAGTACTATGATGAGATGGATTTGTGCACGAAGGATTCTTTCATGTATAAAATGCATCCCCAATACTGTCCCGAGGTAATCAGTATCGCAACAGCGGAATTTCTCAATCTCGGTCCATCGGATAGGCGGTTGTTGAACGGATTTCAAACTGCCATGAGCAAAGGGAAAATCACAGATGTGTATTTGAATGAAATGTTCAAATTGTTAGAAAATGGAGAAGAATATGCGGCTTTGAGCGAGGTTAGAAAAAGGCTGTGCAAAAACACACCCGAGCGAATGCTGTTTGTCATCAATAAATACAGTAAAAATCTTTTAATTTTGTGTGCGATTCAGGACTGCGTTTATATTGCCGATTCGGATGAGGTCATTGCTAAATTGGAGTCTTGGGTGAATATTACCGAAGAAGAAATTCAAAGCGTCAAATTACGTGAAAACAATCAGGATTTAAGTATTACGACTTATGAATATTACTGCGATTTGTGTACTGTTGAGCGCGTTCGCGCAGATGCAAAGAAAGCGTTAAAGAAAATAAAGCAACGAAAGGGAAAAGAAAAATGCTGCAAATAGGAACCAAAGCACCGAATTTTACGCTCTCCGATAAAGACGGAAACGCCGTCACGCTGTCCGATTTTTTGGGAAAGCGTGTAGTTCTGTATTTTTATCCGCGCGATAACACGCCCGGATGCACGCGTCAAGCCTGTGCGTTTGCAGGAGCATACAAAGAATTTGAAGCACACGATGTGGTCGTCATCGGCATCAGCCGCGATAGCGTTGCATCGCATCAAAAATTTGCCGAGAAGTACGACCTGCCTTTCATCCTTCTCTCCGACCCCGACCGCGTAGCCATCGAAGCCTACGGTGTGTGGCAAGAGAAGAAGAACTACGGAAAGGTGTCGATGGGCGTGGTGAGAAGCACCTATCTCATTGATGCCGATGGCAATATCGAGGCGGTTATGCCAAAGGTCAAGCCCGACACAAACGCCGCCGAGATTTTGGCAATGCTATAAGGAGATGAGAGAATGAAAAAGACAAAACTTTTATTCAGTGCTCTAACAAAATTCCTCGCCGGTCTCATTCTTGTCGGCGCGCTGTTGTTCCTGCCTGCGGGATCGTTTGCCTATACGGGCGGATGGCTTTTTGTGGCACTGTTGTTCATTCCGATGATTTTTCTCGGAGCAGTGCTCCTCATCAAAGCCCCGGACCTTTTGGAAAAACGTTTGGGAGCAAAAGAAAAAGAAAACACCCAAAAGGGCGTTGTGGCTCTTTCGGGATTGTTGTTTTTTATCGGCTTTATCGTCGCGGGCTTGGATTTTCGCTTTGGTTGGTCGCACGTGCCCACGTGGCTTGTGATCGTATCCTCTGTTGTTCTGCTGATCTCCTACGCGCTTTATGGTGAGGTGATGCGCGAGAACGCGTATCTTTCGCGCACCATTGAGGTGCAAGAGGGGCAAAAGGTTGTCAGCAGTGGTCTCTATGGCATTGTTCGCCACCCGATGTATGCCGTCACCGTATGGCTGTTTTTGTCCATTCCGCTTGTGCTTGGCTCGTTTTGGTCTCTGCTTTGCTTTGCACATTATCCCATTCTTATCGTCGTGCGTATTCTAAACGAAGAGAAGGTGCTTACCGAGGGACTCGACGGCTACGCGGATTACAAAAAGAAAGTGAAATACAGACTGTTGCCATTTGTTTGGTAAAAGAAAAAATAGAATTTGAGTGATGTAAGCATCACAAATCCTGTTTATTAAAATAGATGTTTAAAGGAGGACTTACTTATGCTTTATGATGGTCTCACACCGCAAAAGATCGTGCTTGGCGAAGGGGAGCAGGTCTTGTGGGAGGGAAAGCCCAAAAAGGGAGCATTCATTGCTACCAAATCTCTCACGATGTTTCCCATTGCTATCATTTGGTTGATTCTTGACCTCAGCTTTATCATTCCTTCAATTATGGATGGAGAATTGTTGTTTTTTATCATTCCGTTTTTTACGCTGCATTTGCTGCCTGTTTGGATATGGCTTGCCAACGTTTTCACTGCAAGCCGCCGATATAAAAACACAGGCTACTATGTCACCAACCGCCGCATCGTTATTCAACACGGCTTTCTTGCCGTTAACGAGGTTTCCTTGTTCTATAAAGATCTTCAAAATGTGCAAACGAGGATCGGATTGATCGATAAGGTTTTTCACGTTGGCGATATCTGCTTTGATGCAGGTGTGCGCTACGATTCACGCGGCAACGAGAAAAACGATTTTGTATTTGAAGAGCTTGAAGATGTGCAAGATGTTTACGTGCGTATTCAGAAGATCGTTTTGGATATGCAAACCGACATTGAATACCCAAACGATATGCGCCCCAAAACAAACAGTGGCTATCAAACCGATTACCGTCCATAAATCAAAAAACACGGAATTGCAACTGCAATTCCGTGTTTTTTTACAAGATGTTCTTCTTTTCTGCCAGCTTTTTAATAGCATCAAACGAAGCGTCGCTGATGCTATGCTCCATTTTGCAGGCGTCCTCAGAGGCGGTCACCTCGTCAACGCCAAGAGCGATCAAAAATTTGGTCAGGAGCGTGTGGCGCGCATAGATCTTCTCTGCGATCTCGCGCCCTGCATCGGTCAGGGTAATGGCGCCGTCACGGTCGATAACCACGTATCCGCCCTGCTTGAGTAGGCTCATCGCGCGGCTGACCGAGGGCTTGGAGTAACCCATTTCTTCGCCTACGTCAATGGCGCGAACGTGTCCCGATTTTTGAGAGAGCAAAAGGATGGTCTCCAAATACATTTCTCCCGATTCTTGAATACGCATAACAGGTTCTCCTTTCATAGTGTTCTGTTTACATCATAGCACAGTTTTTGCAAAAAATCAAGACGTTTCCTAATTAAAGTTTGTCGAGTTGCTTGTCGAGCTCAATCACCACGCGCAATTTTTTAACACCATAGTAACGGAATGCACGAACGGCTGTCTCGTCAATTCTCTCACCGCACATCAAAATCGGCACGGCGGGCGGGCAGGAAACACTCGGCGAGGCGAGGATCCTGCCAATGCTATCTTCAACCGCTACCGTTTCGGAAGGCCAAAGGAGTGCATAACGGATACGCAGTACGCGCTCCGCTTTTACAGGTGTGGGCGGAGTGACGGTGATCGGCTCTTTTTGGGGAATTGACGTCAAGACCATTTCAAGGTGCGCAAGCTCCTCTGTGCCGACATCGATAGGAGGCATTAGGACAACAAAATCGGCGTCGGCAAATTCACACTCTATGTTGTTTTCGCGCAGACGTGTGGCAATTTCCGTGCCTGTATAGCCAAAAGACTTGGTCGCAAGCGTGATTTTGAGGGGTTCATTTCCCACAAGTTGATAACCGTGAAAAGCAAGACGCTTTTTCAATTCATCAAGGCGCGCGACTGTGCGAGCAAGATTTTCACGGCAATCCTCTGCAAGATAAGCATTTGCCGCATCCAAGGATTGCAAAATGAGATACGAGGGGCTGGTCGAGCCGAAGAGAGACAGGGCATCCTTTGCGGCGTCAATCAGATTTTTGTCAATGTTTTTTGCAAGATGCAAATATGCTCCACCTGTGAGCACGGGCAGAGTTTTGTGTGCCGAGGAGCAACACATATCAGCCCCTAGGTCGGTGGGGTAGAGGGAAGGCTCCAAAAAATTGAGATAGGCACCGTGTGCACAATCCACCAAAAGCAGAACGCCATAGCGGTGACAGACCTTGGCAAGTGCCGCGATGTCTGCAACGTTTCCGAGATAGTCAGGGGATGTCAAATAAAGAGCCGTTGGCAGGTTGGTAGTCTCACCCAGCATTTGCTCCAGCTTGCAAGGGGAGAGGGAACACGAAAGATAGCTTTCCTCATTGTTCCCATAGAGCCAATGTACATCTATGTCGAGGAGCGCTACTGCCGAAAGAAAGGTTTTGTGCGCATTACGAACCGCCCAAACATAGGGATGCTTTTTTTGAAGCCACGCCTGCGTTTTTGCAAGGTGGAGCATCGCTCTGATGCATTGCGACGAGCCCTCGGTAGAATAAAAGGTGTGCGCACCGAAAAGAGAAGTAGCGATCTCTTCGCTCTCGCCGATGATACCGTCAGCCTCGTAAAGCGAGTCGGCACCCGCAATTTCGGTAATATCAAGAGCCTCAACACCAATGGCTCCCGAGCCCTTGTGCCCGGGCATATGCCACCTTTCGGTGTTGCTCTTTGCATAGCGACTAACAAAATCGCAAATGGGTGTATTTATCTTCTTCATTGTTCGTTTTTAGCAAGCGTGCGTGCGATTTCCACCATAATGGCACATTCCATTCTCTTGCGGAAGAGTTCGCAACCGTATTTGTAAACACCCGTTACGCTACCCGTAGAGTGATAAGCATTTGCTGCACAACCGCCCGAGCAATAGAGCTTTGCCCAACAATCGTGGCAATCGGGGCGCGCATAAACGTTGCAATTTGCAAACTCGCATTGCGTTTCTTTATTGGTTACCCCATTCCAAATGTCACCCAACTTGAACTTCTCCTCGCCAACGAATTGATGGCAGGGATAAAGATCGCCCCAAGGGGTGACAGCCATATATTCGGTTCCCGAGCCACAGCCCGAAATGCGCTTGTAAATGCAGGGGCCACCTGTCAGGTCGATCATATAGTGATAAAAAGTGAAAGGACGTCCCTCGCGATCGCGCTCAAGCATCAGCTCTGCGAGCTTTTCGTATTGGTCGAGCACGATGGGGAGATCCTCTTGCGTCAGCTCGGAAGGATCACCGGGCGCGCAAACGACAGGCTCCATACTCAGCTCATTGAAGCCGAGATCGAGCATCGTTTGAATATCCTTGAGGAAATCGGGATTTGCGTGGGTAAACGTGCCGCGCATATAGTAGCCTTTGCCGCCACGCTCTTTAACGAACTTTTGGAACTTGGGAACGATCTGCTCCCAGCTACCGCGACCTGCGTAGTCCACGCGATAGCGGTCGTGGATCTCCTTACGTCCATCAAGACTGAGGACGACGTTGTGGCACTCACGGTTGGCAAAATCGATGACATCATCGTCAACAAGCATACCGTTTGTGGTGAGCGTAAAGCGGAAATTCTTGCCCTTTTCCTTCTCAATAGAGCGAGCGTATGCCACGAGCTCTTTGACAACGTCAAAGTTCATCAAGGGTTCGCCGCCAAAGAAGTCGACCTCAAGATTGCGGCGAGAGCCCGAGTTGGCAACCAGGAAATCAAGCGCCTGCTTGCCCACCTCAAAGCTCATAACGGCTCTGTCGCCGTGATATTTGCCCTGACTTGCAAAGCAGTAGGAACAGTTAAGGTTGCAGGTGTGCGCCACGTGCAAGCAGAGTGCCTTGATCACGCCCGAGGTCTTTTCTTTCAAGTGTCCCGCCATACCCTCAAATGTGTCGTGGGAGAAGAGCTTGCCGCTCTCTTTGAGCGCGGTGACTTGGTCGTAGCATTCTTCGATATCTTCTTTTGAAATATCCTCATAAGAGGCGTATTTTTCATTCATAGCGGCAACAATGCTCTCGCGGCTCTCTTTTTCATAGAGCGCGATGATATCGTATGCCACCTCGTCCACTACGTGAACGCCGCCCGAGCAGGAATCAAGAACGATGTTGTATCCGCCCAGCTTGTATTGATGTACCATATATGTAAAACTCCTTTGTTTGCATTAAAAATGCCGCCATAAAGGCGGCATTTTAGCGGAAAAATTATTTTTCCGTGTTCTCGCACTGCTGGTTAGCGATACCGCAGCTGGTCTTGCAAGCAGATTGGCAAGAGGTCTGGCACTCGCCGCAGCCGCCGTTCTTTGCGCTCTCGCACAGGTTGCGAGTTTCAATAGTTTGAATATGCTTCATAATGGAAACCCTCCAAATAATGAATTTACAACATATATCATAACACACTTTTTTGCAAAAGTCAATATAAAACCCGATATTTTCCCTGATTTTTGCAACTTTTTTCAAGGATTGACTTGGCAGAGAGGGAAAAATGTGGTATACTGAAGACACATAACGCGTATGTGCGTGATTGACAGTAAGGAGAAAGTTCAGAATGAAGAAATTTTTCACAGTTTTATTCGTATTGATCTTATTAGGAGCTGTTGCATTTGTAGCATTCAACTTCGATGATATTTATCAATACATCTCCGATCAAATTCCTGGAGATGATCCTTATGAAGAATATGGAAGCGAGGAGGAGAAAACCGATTCTGATGAGAACCAGGAGCCAATTCCTGATGATCATATTTGTCGGTTTGGCGATTGGACTTTATTAAAAATGCCCACCCACTCCAAGGAAGGTGAAGAAACACGTAGTTGTTATTGTGGTAAAACCGAAACACAAGCAGTTTCGTGTTTGGGCTACGATGGATTGACTTATGTTGTGAATGCGGATGGAAAGTCTTGTACCATCATAGGAATGGGAAGTTTTACGGGTGAGCATCTTGTTATCGGTTCTTTTATTGACGGATACAGAGTCGATACCATTGCAGCGGAAGCTTTTCAAAATTGTACCGGACTGAAAAGCGTTGTTGTGCCCAGCACGGTTATTTATATTGATCCCAGAACTTTTGCAGACTGTACTGCGCTTGAGAGTTTGACAATCCCTTTTATTGGTAGTGCCAAAAACGATCCCGGATTTAAGTATTTTATGGAAATTTTTGGTTATACGAATGATGATATTCCTGTATCCTTAAAATCCGTTACAGTTACATTGGTAACAGATATTTCCCCTTATGCTTTCAAAAATTGTTCAACAATTGAGCGAATTACTTTCTCAAACGATATAACAAGTATTGGTCAAGAGGCATTTTTGGGGTGTGCTGCATTGTCGAATGTTACATTGCCGAATAGTGTAGAGAGTATAGGGGATTATGCATTTGCAGAGTGCGATAGTCTCTCCCAATTTACTTTGAGCAATTCTTTACACAGCATTGGCAGCTTTGCTTTTATAAAGTGCTCTTCTCTTGCGAGCATCGTGGTTCCTGACAGTGTTATCAGAATAGGGGAAGGAGCGTTTATATTGTGCGACAATCTTTCAAAAGTAACACTTAGCAACTCTTTGCGTTGTGTAGAAAGTAATATGTTTTGGGGCTGCACGGCGCTAGAGAGTATCGCTATACCGTATGGCGTTCGTGTGATAGGCACGAGTGCTTTTGGTAATTGCAGTAATTTGACAAGTGTCACATTGCCAAATAGCATAATTAACATAGGCGAGTTTGCATTTGAAGATTGTAGCAAGATTAAAAGCATCATAATACCAAGTAGTACTATAAGTATTGGAGAAAATGTGTTTGTTAATTGCAGCAACCTTGCCGATATTACAGTATTGGATCATTTGGAACTACGAGAAAATATGTTCTATGGCTGTGATAAGCTTGTGCAAAAGGAAAATGGCGTATTTTATGTAGGTAAATGGGTAATTGGTTGTGACAAAACGGTGACAGATGTGGAATTGCGTGAGGGAACGATTGGTATTGGCAGTGGTGCTTTTAGCGATTGCAACAATCTGGTAAGCGTTGAATTTTCAAACAGCACTAAAATCATTGGTGAAAGTGCTTTTGCTGGCTGTGATGCTCTCACAAGCGTTACAATGTCAAGCCAAACGACAATCATCGGCAACAACGCTTTCGGTTCTTGTTCCGCGTTGAAAACGATTACGCTTCCAAATAGCGTTACCAGCATCGGGAACTATGCCTTTGGAGGATGTAGCAGTCTTTCAAATCTCACAATTCCAAATAGCGTTGTGAATATCGGCACAAATGCATTTGTGGATTGCAATCAACTTTTTTCAGAAGAAGAGGGTATCATTTATGTAGACAAATGGGTGATTGACTGTGATGAATCCATAACTGCTGTGATTTTGCGCCCGGATACGGTAGGGTTTGCCAATTCAGCATTTGAAGATTGCAAACAGCTCACATCCATCATCATTCCGGATGGCTTTATAAGCATTGGAGCAGATGTCTTCTATCAATGCGACTCTTTGACCAATATTGTGCTGCCGGAAAGTGTTGTGAGCATTGGTGACAGAAGCTTTTGGGGGTGCAGTAATCTTGTGAGCATCACGATGCCGAAGGGCTTGGTGAGCATCGGACTCTCTGCATTTTATGATTGCAGTAGTCTTGCAGATATAACGATACCGAGTAGTGTGAAGAACATTGGTGAGTATGCTTTTAAGGGGTGCGACCAACTTTTGCAAGAGGAAGACGGTTTGTTCTATGTTGACAAATGGTTAGTTGATAGCGACACCGTTGCGCCGACCCTAACGTTGCGCCCAGACACAGTTGGCATCGCCGATAGTGCTTTTTATTCTACATATTACTACTACAAGGATCTAATCAGCATAACAATGCCGAGTAGTGTTGCCAGTATAGGAAAATATGCATTTTGTCATTGTGAAAATCTTACGAGTATTACATTTTGTGGTAGCATGGAACAATGGGGTGCCATTGAAAAAGGAAGTGAATGGAATTCCTACATTCCTATTTTTACAGTCCACTGCACCGATGGAGACATTTCAAAATAGTAAAAACATTTACGTGCCGCACGCGGCAAAGAAAGGATACTGAAATATGAAAAAATCAATTTTGAGAAATTATGCAAAGCTGATTGCCAAAATGGGTGGCAACGTGCAAAAAGGTCAGGACGTTATGATCCTTGCATCCCTCGATCAACCCGAGTTTGTTCGCATGGTGGTTGAGGAGTGCTATGCACTCGGTGCACGCAAGGTCAGCGTAGAATGGAGCTATCAGCCCGTTTCTAAAATCACACAAAAGAAGGCATCGCTCAAGACGCTTTCCACTGTTGAAGAGTGGGAGGTTGCCAAAATCAAGCATCGCGTTGATACCTTGCCCGTTATGATCTATCTCGAAAGTGACGATCCCGACGGCATGGCAGGCGTCAACCAAGAGAAGATGGCAAAGGCAATGCAAGCAAGATACAAGATCATCAAGCCTTACCGCGATGCGATGGAGAACAAATATCAATGGTGCATCGCCGCTGTTCCCGGTGCTGCTTGGGCTAAAAAAGTGTTCCCGAATGAAAAGAAAAACGCGGCGATCGAGAAGCTGTGGGAAGCAATTCTTTACACCTCTCGCGCACTTGAGGATCCCATTGCCGCTTGGGAGGCACACAACGCCGATCTCTCCGCACGTTGCGAATATCTGAACGGTCTTGGCATCGAGACGCTCGAATATAAGGCATCCAACGGCACCGATCTGCGTGTTGGTATGATAGAGGACGCTCTCTTCTGTGGCGGCGACGAGGCCGCACAGGGCAGCGGTATCATCTTTAACCCCAACATCCCCTCCGAGGAAGTTTTCATCTCCCCCAAGAAAGGTGTGGCAGACGGTATCGTTTATTCTTCCAAGCCCCTCTCTTATCAAGGTCAGTTGATTGAAAACTTCTGGATGCGTTTTGAGAACGGTAAAGCAGTTGAGGTAGGAGCTGAAAAGGGCGAGGCACTGCTCAAGGAAATGGTTTCGATGGACGAGGGCGCGGCTTATCTTGGCGAATGTGCGCTGGTTCCTTATGATAGTCCCATTTCCAATTCGGGTATTCTGTTCTATAACACGCTCTTTGATGAGAACGCATCCTGCCACCTTGCAATGGGTCACGGCTTTAGCAACACCCTCAAGGATTATGACAAGTACACCCTTAAGGAATGCTACGAAAAGGGCATCAACGATTCGATGATCCACGTCGACTTTATGATCGGCACTAAGGATCTTTCCATCACCGCCATCACGCGTGACGGCCGCCGTGTTCCCGTATTTGAGAACGGCAACTGGGCGTTTTAAGGAGAGCGTATGAGCGTTATTGATCGTTTTTTCAGTTACGTCAGCTTTGATACGACATCCAGTGAGACGTCGGGTACTGTGCCGAGCACGCCCAACCAACGCGTGCTTGGCGAGTTCCTCGTAAAGGAACTTTCTTACTTGGGACTTGAGAATGCGCGTATGGATGAATATGGTTATGTCTATGCGACACTCCCCGCCACGCCCGATTGTGCAGATCTTGAGTCGCTTGGCTTGATCGCACACATGGATACCTCGTCTGCGGTCAGCGGAGCGAATATCAAGGCGCGTATCGTTCAATATACGGGCGGCGACCTTGTTTTAGAAAGCGGTAGCGTGATGAGCCCTGCGACTTATCCCTCTATGAACCACTACGTTGGCGAGGAGCTCATCGTTACCGACGGAACGACGCTTCTCGGTGCTGACGACAAGGCAGGCATTGCCGAAATCATCAGTACGTGTGAATATTTTTTGAAACATCCCGAAATCTCCCACCGCGCGGTGCAGGTCGCTTTTACGCCCGACGAAGAGATCGGCTGCGGTGCCGACCACTTTGACGTAGAGGGCTTTGGCGCAAAAGAGGCATACACGGTTGACGGCGGCGAGCTTGGCGAAATTGAATATGAAAACTTCAATGCCGCAGGTGCAAAATTGACCGTTCACGGGCTCAACGTCCATCCCGGCTCGGCAAAGGATATTATGAAGAATGCCATTCTGATGGCAAACCAATTTATCTCGATGCTGCCCCCTGCAGAAACGCCTGCCCACACCGAGGGCTACGAGGGATTCTACCACGTTTGTGACTTCTCAGGCGACGAGACGACGGCAACCATCTCCCTGATCGTGCGCGACCACGACCGTGCCAAATTTGAAGCACGTAAGGCGTTTCTCACTCGTTTGTGCGACTATTTGAACGGCGTTTGGGGAGAAGGACGCTTCGTTCTCGAAATGCGCGACAGCTACTACAATATGAAAGAAAAGATAGCAGAGAAGATGTCGCTCATTACCAATGCCGAAGCAGCTATGCGCCAAGCAGGGGTAGAGCCTATCGTGGTCCCTATCCGCGGCGGAACAGACGGTGCAAGACTTTCCTATATGGGAATTTTATGCCCCAATCTTTCCACGGGCGGTGCAAACTTCCACGGCGTGCACGAATACATTCCCGTAAAATCAATGCACAAAATGGTAGAGGTGCTTGTGAATTTGGTTACACAAGTATAAAAATAAACGGCACTTGGGCAAAACTTGTCCGAGTGCCGTTTTGATATATGTTTGAGAATTAGATAAGGCTCCCTTTGCACAAGGGAGCCTTTGTGTTTCCTCACGCTACCGTTTATAGTTTGACAAAGTAGAATTTACTTGATTTCATTTTCCAAATAGTGTAACAACGTTTGTCCTTCTTTGCAGAGGGATAACGCTTGCAACGCTGTTTTTATGTTTGCATCGGGGTATTCAAATTCGGCACTCCAATCGGCTTCTTCAATTCTTTCCAAAAATCGCAGTACCATAATTTTACCCAAGACAGCTTTTGCATAAATGGCTGTGTCAGTGCAATCCTCAACGATCATTTCGTAATGACGTAGGGAATTCTCAATCAGCTCATTAAAATATTCACGGTTTGGGGTTTTTGATAGGTTTTCGTCAAAGGCAAGCTGATACTCTGCAAAAGCTAACCACTCCAAATAATGATAATCCTTTGGGTATGCCAAGGTTGCCTCTTTTGCCCACCAATAACTACTGCTGTGGTCTTGACCGTTCCTGTATTTTTGCAATGCTGTGTTGTATCTCATTCTTGCTTGATCATTATCGATATCTGTTATTCCAAGTAACTCATCCGCACTGACATTGAAAAGCTTTGTGAGCGGGGCAATAAGAGAGAGGTCGGGATTCGATGAGCCACATTCCCATTTAGAAACAGCTTGATAGGATACGCAAAGATATTCTGCAAGTTTTTCTTGTGTCATACCGTTCTTTCTTCGCAGATCTTTTATTTTTTCACCAATCGTCATAAAATCACCTCTAAAAACGAATTTTGAGTCTGACTTTATTATATCATATACCGCTTGGGGAAACAATAACTTGTTTTTCGAAAATTGCGCAACCGGTGGTTGAGTTTTCTGCTCATTTCACGTTCTGTTCTGTTTGAAAAGTTCTTGAAAGGGGTTCGGGGGAAACTTCTTACAAGAAGTTTCCCTCGAAAATCCATTCAATTACAAAATTCCGTCTCTTAACCGATACCCCTTGCCGTACTCATTGACAATGAGCGGACGCGGGTCGATCTCGGCGGCTTTTTGATTGATGCGATGAATGAGAACTGCGAGGGAATCCTCACTTTTTGCAGCTTCGTTTGACAAAAGTGCAACAAGAAGCTCTGTGCCTGTAGGTTTTGGAGAATGGTAAAAGATGCAATGCAAAATGCGAAATTCTGCAGGGGAGAGTGCGAGGGAAAGTCCCATATACTCCGCGCGGTTGGGTGGTGTCAGGCGCAAATAGTAGGTGCTCAAGGGAGAGGTCGACCATCCGTTGGCACAGCAAAGAGATAGGATGTTTTTGCATACCGTATCAATGTTTCCGTCGCGCAAAACTGCATCCGCGTGTGCATTTGGGCGCGCTTCGGGAGAAGCGACGATCGCCACGGGAAGCGCAGGGTATCTCTTTTTGAGGTCTGCACAAATGTGCTCTCCGCGCGAAAGAGAGGGAACACAATCCAAAATGACAGCACCCGTATCCTCGCGCTCGCAGATGAATGTTCCAAAAGATACAGGAACGCACAAATGATAAATGCCATTCTCTAAAAGAATGGGCGAGAGGCGGGAAGCCCACCCCTCGCGATCGGTAATGATAAGAAGCATACTTGCTGTAATTTATTCTTTGTAGTTAACGAATACGGCGGATTCGATCTTTGCTTCACGCAGGGGCTTGTCGCTACTGTTTGTAGATACCGTTGCAATACCGTCAACGCTCGTCATACCAAACACAACGTGACCGAATGCTGCATATTGACCGTCAAGGTGAGCGCTCGTCTTATGAACGATAAAGAACTGCGAGGATGCAGTGTCATAGCCGTAGTCGATAATCTCTCCTGCGCTGTTGTATTGCTCGCCCGAACGCGCCATCGAAATAACGCCGCGCTCGTGCTTGATGGTGTTGTTTACACCGTTTGCTGAAAACTCACCTTTGATGTCCTGATCGGAGCCGCCACGTCCCGTTCCTTCGGGGTCACCGCCTTGGATCATAAAGTTTTCAATTACGCGGTGGAAGATAAGACCGTCATAAAAGCCCTCGCCAACCAGCTTTTGGAAATTTGCAACGGTAATAGGAGCGTTTGTGGGGTCGAGCTTAACGATGATGTCACCGTTGTGCTTTGTGCCATCGTCAGCCGTGTAGGAGACGTTGAGCTTGACATAGTTGGTAGCTTCTTTGGATGTGGTGTAAGAATTGGTTGCGGCAAGGTCATATACGATACCGTCGTCCTCTTTTTTGTTCAACTGCGAAACGAGAACCGAAACGCCTACCACAATCAAAATGATAGCAATAATACTGATGCTGATAATGCTGATCAAACGTTTTTCACGTTTCTTTTGTGCAAGTGCCTCCTTTTGTTGCTTTTCGCGCAGTTCGTGGAGCTGCTTGCTTTGTTCAAGCTTTTGTTTTTTGCTCATAATAGCACCTCTTTCTATATATTCTCTAAAGATTGTAACAAAAAAATGCACCTTTGTCAAGGCTTTTGGGACATTTGCGAAATAATTTACAAACGCCAAGGATATGATAGTAAAAAAAGAGGAGGGTGAGATTGTGAGTGAGATTCGTTGGGAGCGCGTGTCGGCAATTTTGATCAGCATCGTGGCGGGATTGGCATTGGGGTATCTGTTTTTGCGATACGCCTTGCCGCTGCTCTTGCCTTTTTTGTTGGCGTATGGCATTTCTTTGCTCATTCGTCCCATAGCAAGCAAATTTTCGGCGCGCACGCGATTGCCGCGCGGAGTCTTTGCGGTGGTGTTGCTTCTGCTTGTTTTCGGCCTTGGCGGATGGGGAATTTGGGCGGGGAGCGTCCGTCTCATTACCGAGCTTGGCAACCTCATTGAAGGTCTGCTCTCCGACGGCGGCATTTTTGACGCGATGGATTCCTTGATGCTGTGGGTAGGGAAGATGGGCGCGCGATTTGGACTTTTTTCAACGGCAGAAGAGGGAAGCGCACAAGCCTTTTCCGATGGTGTGATGCAAATGATAGGGAATATGCTCTCGTCGCTTGCGTCTCGACTGCCCGAGGTTGCGGCATCCCTCTTTTCGGCACTGCCGTCGGTGCTCTTTTTCTTGATCGTGAGTGTGGTTGCCTGCTTCTATTTTTGCACAGACGGTATGTCGATTACGCGCAGTCTGAGCTCTTTATTGCCTTACCGTTGGCAACAAAAAATGCCACGCGTAAAGGAAAGCTTGCGCGATGTGTTCCGCAAATACGTTAAGGCGTACGCTCTGCTTTTGGCACTCACCTTTGCACTCCTGCTTGTCGGCTTTTGGATACTGCGGGTGGAATATGCTTTTCTGCTTGCCGTTTTGATCGCTCTTGCCGATCTTTTACCCGTCATCGGTGTGGGAACAATTCTCATCCCGTGGGGAATCGTGATGCTTTTGCAAAAGCAATTCTATCTTGGGTTCGGATTGCTCATCCTCTATCTTGTTATTTCACTTATTCGTCAAGTGGCAGAACCCAAGGTGCTTGGCAAAAGCTTGGGGCTTCACCCACTCCTCACGCTTTTTGCCACCTACGTCGGCTTTTCGCTCTTTGGACTCTTTGGAATGATACTCGCGCCCATCGTGGCGTTGTTGGCAAAACGTGTGTTTTCTTTGCGCAGAAACACTTGAAAATTCCACACCTTTATGCTATAATGATGGCAGAAAGGCGGTGATCTTGTGAAAGAAATCAGAAATAAAGTTTTAGAGCTTATCGACAAATATCAAGACCAGCTCGCTGCCAAAGGAATAGAAATTGTTCTTTCCAAGAAATATACGGAAGAAACGGTAGGGGAGAGAAGCAGTAGCTATGCATACTCCGGATCAGTCATCATCAATAGAATTGAACGTGCGCTCGATAAAAAACGGGAAGCAGAAAAAGGCTATCATTTTGAGCCGAACAAATGGCATAGCCTTGTTTTAACCATCGTTCCTTTGGATAAAAAACTCGTTCACCGCACAAGCCGTCGGGAATACGCATTTGTTTTGAAACAAGTGGTACGTCCGCACGTCGGAGAAAAGCCTGTGGAAACCGTCTATCAAGAAGAAAAGGTTCTCCGAAAAATCGAAAAGACAATATTGAAAATCCTCAAAAAAGCCGATAAAATGACCGCGCAACAGGTGTGCAAGGATACATTTCGGGATGCTTTTCGATATTGCCTTCTGTCCAAATACGGCTACAAAGACAATTTTTGCGGCAAAGATCGCTTTACTTGGGATATGATTTTTATGTTTTTGGCGGTGGCAATTTGCGTTGGTATTATTGTTATTGCGTGGGCAATTACAAATTTGATTTGATGATTCATTTGTAAACGCATTGTGACATTGAGTAAAATTAGCTTTGCATCACATCGAAAGGAGCAAACGATATGAGCAGATATGGCATTCACGAGATGTTTGAATACTTTGACTTCGAGGCCGCCTGCGAGGAGTTGGATCTCCCGCACGGTGATTTTGTTGCACGTTTCGGTAAATTATATCGAAAATCTATGGTTATCTTTGCCACGGTGGCGATTTGCATTGGTTTATTCATTCTGTGGTTAGACATAGAGCAGTTGGATATTGCATCGATTTTTTTAACGCTTGGTGGCCTTCTGCTTTTGCTTGCGCCAACCTTTCTGACATACCGCTGCACGGTCAACAAGGTTTCACTGAAAGAAGAATATTGGATACTGTGCTTCAAACGCAAAAAGGAAGTTTTGTGGGCTGACATCAAATATAAAAAACTGAAATACGGAAGAACAAATTCAATCACTTTTTATGATGCAAACAAAAAAAGGTTGTTGTCTTTTGATGCATCCATAGTAGGATTTAAGAGAATTTGCAAAATGGCAAAACGGAGCTCTATTCTCGAGTTCCAAAAATAAGTTGACTATCGAAGGAAGATAAAATGAAAAGACTTTTGAATGTTATTGGCTACATCCTTTATGTTGGAATGATATTGTGGGAAGTGATTGAGTTTTTGGCTATACCTGCGTTATTTGTTGTAATTGGTTTGCTAAATGAACTCCCTTGGCAATACTATGCTATTTTGATTGGCGGATATTTTGCACTTTTCATTATTATAGACATTGTGCTTAATCTTGTTTTTAAGGCTTTGGAGAAAAAATACACGCCCTTTATAAAGAGAAAAATCGATAAATTTTTTGATAGATTTCCCAAAAATGATTGATTTTACATATATCTGTTCGCAAGTGTATTTTTTATCAAAAAATTCCCTAATCTCTTGACATCACCAAAAAAAGATGATACAATAATAAAGATAGTTTTCACAGAGGAGATGTGTTATGAATAATTCTGAAAAGACAATGGACAAGATCGTCGCGCTTTGCAAAACGCGTGGCTTCATTTTCCCCGGCTCCGAAATTTACGGTGGCTTGGCTAACTCCTGGGACTACGGCCCTCTTGGCGTTGAGTTTAAGAACAACGTTAAGCGCGCTTGGTGGAAAAAGTTTGTTCAGGAGAGCAAATATAACGTAGGTCTTGATAGTGCCATCATTATGAATCCCGAGGCTTGGGTGGCTTCCGGCCACGTTGGCGGTTTTTCCGACCCCCTTATGGACTGCAAGCAATGTAAAATGCGTCACCGCGCCGACAAGCTCATCGAGGATTACGCATTCCAAAACGGTCTTAACGACAACCCTGCCGCTTGGACCTTTGAAGAGATGTCTGCATACATCAAGGAAAAGGGAATCGCTTGCCCGCAATGCGGCAGCCACGATTTTGCTGACATCAAGAAGTTCAATTTGATGTTCAAGACATTCATCGGTGTTACCGAAGATAACACCAACACCGTTTATCTGCGTCCCGAAACCGCACAGGGTATCTTTGTAAACTTCCCTGCGGCACAGCGCACCACGCGTAAAAAGCTGCCTTTCGGTATTGCGCAGATCGGTAAGTCCTTCCGTAACGAGATCACGCCCGGTAACTTTGTTTTCCGTACCCGCGAGTTCGAGCAAATGGAACTTGAGTTCTTCTGCAAGCCCGGAACCGACCTCGAATGGTTCGCATATTGGAAGAACTACTGCCATCAATTCCTTCTGAATCTTGGTATGAGAGACGAGAATCTGCGTCTGCGCGACCACGATCCGGACGAGCTCTGCTTCTATTCCAAGGCAACCACCGATTTCGAGTTCCTCTTCCCGTTTGGATGGGGCGAGCTTTGGGGCGTTGCCGACCGTACCGACTACGACCTTGGTCAGCACCAAACCCACAGTGGCAAGGATATGACCTACTTCGATCAAGAGACCGGTGAGCACTACATTCCTTACGTTATCGAGCCCTCTTTGGGCGCCGACCGTGTAGCACTTGCATTCCTGGTTGACGCTTACGACGAAGAAGTTATCGACGAAGCGAAGAACGACGTCCGCACCGTTCTGCATCTGCATCCCGCACTTGCGCCTTTCAAGGCCGCCATTCTGCCTCTTTCCAAGAAGCTTGGCGACAAGGCAGGCGAGGTTTACGAGGAGCTTTCCAAGTACTTTATGGTCGACTACGACGAGACCGGTTCTATCGGTAAGCGTTATCGCCGTCAGGACGAGATCGGCACACCTCTTTGCATCACCATCGATTTTGAGACCGTTGGCGACGAGAACACCCCTGCCGACAACTGCGTAACCGTTCGCGATCGCGACACGATGGAGCAGGTACGTCTGCCGATTTCCGAGCTCAAGGAATATATTGAGAAAAAGATTCAATTTTGATTTTTGCAAAAATAAAATAGGCTCCCTTGTGTAGAGGGAGCTGTCAAGCGAATGCGAGACTGAGGGATTGTTTTGATAAGTTTTGAACTTGTCTACAATCCCTCCGTCATTTTCTAGCGAAAATGCACCTCCCTTTGCACAAGGGAGGCTTTTTCTTGTTGTCTGAAACAAAAAACGCGCACCGTGTGCGCGTTTTTCTATTATTCCTTGTTATTTTCCACTACACGTCTTGCGGAACGCAAGATCTTTTCGCGTAGCCAATAAGGCTCTACAATGCGGAAGTCTGCATCCATCGATAGAAGCAATCCCAAAAACTTTTCCACGCTGTGAAATTCACAAACGTATCTGTCGTGTGGCGCGCGCGCCACGATGTAACTGCTGAGTTCCAAGGCGGTGAGTTTGTTCTTGATCTCTATCGTTGCCGAATAAGGGATCTGCATCTGAATGATCGACTCATCCGCGCCGAGCTCTTGCTTGGAATGTACGTTGAAGATCTCGGGAATATAGAGGTCGTCGTTGTCAGACGAGAGCAGAACGGGTAGGACGTAGCTTTCCTCGTAGTAAAAGCCCTTGCGGCTGTTGTCATAAGCGATCGGTGCTCCCAGCTCGCGGCGAAGGTACTCAAAATCGCGCTGTGCCTGTCTGTGAGAAATGCCAAAACGCTCAGCTAATCGCTGGGCATTGGGGTAGCTTTTCATTGTCAGCTTTTTGTGCAGCCATTGAATTCGTATATTGGCGTTCATTGCGCGTCAGTCTCCTTCGTCTCATTTTCGGGCGCGGGGATGGGTTTGAGATATCTTTTCAGTCGCAAAAGGATGGTAACGTTTGCACCTGCCACAGTCAGAGCGGCGGCAAGGCAAGGGATATTGTTCAAAGCTCCGATAAAGCTTGCCAAGGGAATAGCAAGCACGCACAGCGAGGACGCCGCAATGCTACCAAGAGCCAGCGCAAGATACAAGCGTGGGATCTCACGGCCGAGCAGGTAACGCAGTTCTGCGGTGAAATAAAGCATCAGAGGGAGCAGAGCGCACTGTGTGACCACTTTTAAGGGAGCGTTCATTTCCAACGAGGTATCAAAATAGAGGACACCGACCATCAGCGCACAGGCAATGGGTGGGGCAAAGCCCAAAAACGTGTTGACGCGATCTGTCTCGCTCAAAAGAACGTGAGCGGCAGAGAGCAACAGAAAGAGCGTTGCGATCAAAAACAAAATCTTTTGGCTCTTGGCAAACTCAATTACCAAGAGGATAGCGCCTGCCCCAAAGCCAAGTGCGGCGGGCATAGCAAACACAAGATTTACGCCAAAGGGGGATTTGGAAAGAGTTTCTTTTTTGGGAATGATGAGTGCAAAAATTATAGCGGCGGCAAAGGCCAAGAGTGCCCAAATTGTTGCGAGCTCGGGGAAGAGTGCGTTGGGTTTGAAATAGTTGGCATCGGCATCGTAGAAAAACAGCACGTTTAATGTTGCCAAAAGCGTAGCGATAATGGTAGCAGCAATGGCAAAAAAGCCGCAAAAGCGCGCAACCGAGTTTTTGTTCACAAAACCACTCCTTTCCCAAATTTCGCAGTTACAATTATTATATAACACAAATTTGAACAAAATGTGACCAATTACATACTTTTCAAAAATAATTATCATCTTTTTTGCGTAAAAATCGGGAAGGTAAATGGTTTTTTGGAAAAAAGATGTTCTTAATCTTCTTTTTCGCCCCTTTTAATCTTGTTTTTTGTGCAATTTGTATATTTTAGGCGGTTTTCGTGATTGAAATTTCTACAAAAACAACGATAAATAAGTGTTGCAATTTTGAGCGATTTATGATATAATATACAAGCTTGATGTGCGATGAAGCGAAAGGTTGCCGTTTCGGGACGCCGAAAACGGGGAATTTTCGTGGAGTATGTCCGTTCAACCGGGCGAAAGGTGTTCACCGTGGCATTATCCGTTGCAATACGGAGCTTCGATGGGGCTTGATTTTCCGGAATTTGTCCGTACCGAAAAAAATGGTAGCGGGCAAATCCCGCATTTTTCAGGAGAGTCAAGAAACACACGGGGCGGTGTTGTGGTGATGCCTGCCTTGCAAAAACGCGGCCTGCGGACGGATCCCTTCCATTTATATATATGGGGCACCGCAGACGAGCGAAATCTGATAAGGAGGCAAAGAACAATGGCAGTTAAAGAGAAGATCAGAGTAAGACTCAAGAGCTATGATCACGTACTGATTGACACCGCAGCGAAGAAGATCGTTGAGGTTGCAACCAGAAACGGAGCAGAGGTTTCCGGTCCTATCCCGCTTCCCACTGAGAAGGAGATCATTACCATCCTTCGCGCAGTGCACAAGTACAAGGATAGCCGTGAGCAGTTCGAGTATCGCACTCACAAGAGACTGATCGACATTCTCAAGCCGTCTCAAAAGGTTGTAGACGCGCTGATGAGTGTTGAACTTCCCGCCGGTGTTGAGATCGAGGTTAAGATCTGATAAACAGATTTAACATCAAGCACTCAATCAAAGCACCAAAAACCAATTCCACAAAGACAACAGCCGAGTTGTTGACTCTCTGAGTCGAAAATGATCGGTAACTTTGTAAGTCATGTTGGCGAGAACCTCGTCAACCAATAATTTACAGGAGGAAAAACAAAATGAAAAAGGCTATTATCGGTAAAAAGCTCGGTATGACGCAGATCTTCGACGAAGTTGGCAACGTCATTCCCGTAACCATTATCGAAGCTGGTCCGTGCGTAGTAGCACAAAAGAAGACCGTTGAAAAGGACGGCTACAATGCTCTGCAGCTTGGTTTTGCAGAGGTTAAGGCAAAGCATTTGACCAAACCCGAGATCGGACATTTCGAAAAAGCAGGCGTTCCCATGAAGAAGCATCTTAAGGAATTCCGCCTTGATGATTGTTCCGCAAACGTTGGCGACTTCATCACTGTCGATACCTTCGCCGCTGGCGACAAGGTCGACGTAACCGGTACGACGAAGGGCCGCGGATACACCGGCGCAATTAAGAGATGGAACCTGCACCTGCTGGGCAAGACCCACGGTATCGGTCCTATTCACCGCCAATCCGGATCTATGGGTGTTATCGACCCCGCCAGAATCTTCAAGAACAAGAAGATGGCCGGCCAATACGGTAACGAACAAGTAACTGTTCAAAACTTGAAAGTTGTAAAAATCGACAGCGAGAAGAACCTGATCGCCATCAAGGGTGCCATTCCCGGCGCTAAGGACGGCATCGTGTTCATCCGCGATTCGGTAAAAGCATAAGCGGAAGGAGGAAGTAAACAATGCCAGTAGTAAAAATCGTTAATATGTCCGGCGCAGCAGTCGGCGAACTTACACTGAATGATAACATCTTCGGTGCAGATGTAAACGGCGCTGTTCTCCATGCCGCAGTCAGAACTTATCTGATGAACCAGAGACAGGGTACTCAATCCACCCTGACCCGTTCCGAGGTTTCCGGCGGCGGTAGAAAGCCCTGGAGACAAAAGGGTACCGGCAGAGCTCGTCAAGGCTCCACCCGTTCTCCTCAATGGACACACGGCGGTATCGCACTCGGTCCCAAGCCCCGTGACTATCGCATTGCAATGAATAAGAAGACACGCCGTGTTGCTCTGTTCAGCGCACTTTCCGATAAGGTTGCAAACGGTAACCTCGTTATCGTTGACAACATCGCTCTGGAAGGCAACAAGCCCTCCACCAAGACCATGGCAGGTATGTTCAAGACCTTCGGTTTTGAAAAGACCTACACCAAGAACTACAAGACTGTTGCCATTGAAGATGGCAATCCCGTTTACGGAACCGCTACTCGCGAGGCTGTTAAGTCCCAAAGCGCTTTGGTCGTTCTGAACGGCACGCAAGATGCTAACGCAGCAGTAATCCTCAGCTGCAACAACATTCCCAATGTTAAGACCACCCAGAGCACCACGCTCAACGTCTACGACATTCTGAATGCTGAAAAGCTGGTTATGACTGTTGACGCAGTGAAGAAACTCGAGGAGGTGTACGCATAATGAAAACGGCTCACGATATCATTGTAAGACCGATCATTACTGAGAACTCCATGGACCTGCTCGCTTCCAAGACCTACGTCTTTGAAGTTCGCAAGGACGCAACCAAGCCTGAGATCGCAAAGGCTGTTGAGGAAGTTTTCAAGGCAGACAAGGTCAAGGTTGCCAGCGTTCGCACCATCAATATGAAGAAGAAGCCCAAGAGACTCGGTGTACACTTCGGTTACACGTCTGAATGGAAGAAAGCAATCGTTACTCTGACTGCTGATTCCGGCGAGATCGAGTTCTTCGAAGGACTTAACTAATGAGAAGGAGGGAATAAGGAATGCCTACGGTTAAGTATAAACCTACAACACCGGCCAGAAGAAACATGTCCGTTCCTTCGTTCGAGGAAGTCGGATCGTAGCCA
>JAZNZC010000100.1:0-6839 GCA_045594745.1 Eubacteriales bacterium | reverse complement strand
AATTTTATAGCTTGATTTTTTATAAGAGATTGCAGGGGAAAACTTTTTCGCGAAAAAGTTTTCCCCTGCAATCTCTTATAAAAAATCAAGCTATAAAATTATCCAGATACCACTGTCCGTCTTGCAGAGCAATGAGAATTTCGACGTTTTCGATCTCTTCGGGACTATCCTCGAGCCATGAGTCGATGGTAACGACGCATCGGTCGGTTTTGCCGAGCGAGCGCACCTGCATGGTGGAATAATCGTAAACGCGCATTCCTGTGTAGAAGGTTTTGAAATCCTTGGATTGCCAAAGGTAGTTGCCTTCCTCGTAGTATCGCGCAACGCCGACGACCGATCCGCCAACGCCATCTTCGATTGCAAAACCATCGAAAATAGAACGGTAGATAACATCGTCGAGATAGCCTTTGCTGTAAATCTTTTCCATCTCCTCTTTCATTTGCTTGACCGAATAATATTCGGCGTTCGGCATAACGATCTCATAATCGCGCGCAGGGTCAAGTCCGAAATAAACGTGCATAAATTCGACGTATTCGGAGTCATCTTCCCACACGGGGAGCCCACAACCGTAAATGAGCGCGTTGACATCTTGCGAGGATTCGATGAGATAGACCATTCGATCGTAGATATCCTCGATGCGCGGCGCGGAGTTGCATTGGAACAGGAGCACACAGCTCACCACCAAAACCACAACCGCAAGCGCCCCCGCAATGATTTTTTTGTAATGTTTTTTTAAGAAATCAAGGATTATTTCCTTGTTGAGTTTTTTTGTTCCTTCCATGCTTGGTCACCTGTTGGATCATAAAAAAAGTCCGCTTCATCTTCATCGGTTTCTTTTTTCTCTTCCATCAACACCTTTTTCAGTATTATTTGTTCTTGCTCTGTTTCTTCTTCTTGTTTGGTTTTCTTTACAAGCAATTTTATGTTTTCATTCATTTCGGTATTTTTATCTATGAGTTCTCCATAGCCAAATAAAAGAAAACTACCAACCCAACAAGAAAGAGGACCTGCAGTCATCATTATAATTCCTATTGTTTTTGTTTTTAGAGTGTTTTCTTCTCCAAAAACAAGAAGCAATCCCAACACAAAAAACAAAACCGCCGCAACAAT
The DNA here is from genome assembly GCA_045594745.1 of Eubacteriales bacterium. Taxonomy (GTDB): domain Bacteria; phylum Bacillota; class Clostridia; order Oscillospirales; family CAG-272; genus UMGS1865. Next base: position 5,729 of record JAZNZC010000100.1, on the reverse strand, counting down.
ACAACTGATTTTTGCCAAGGTCTTTATTTTTTTACCAATGTTTTCATACATTTCGGTATCTCCTTTTTTAGCCTTCCCTGTGCAAGGGGAGGTGGCATTTTCGAAAGAAAATGACGGAAGGGTTGGCTCTGTTTTCTATTAGTTAGAATCAACCCTTCCGTCTCGCATTTGCTCGATAGCTCCCCTTGCACAGGAGAGCCTTTTTAGTCATCGATTACTCGTTGATTTCGCTTTCCGCTTCGTTTGTTTCTTCAACTGTTTTAGCTTCGATGGTTTCAACAACCTCTTCTGTAGTCTCGGTCTCGGTAACGATCACCTCACCGTTTTCGTCGAGCTCAGTCTCATCCTCGTCGGTCTCCTCTTCATGGGCGACGACGGTGAAGTTGACAAGCTGTTGTCCCTCGCCAAGGCGCATAACGATTACGCCGCCCGCGCTACGGGAACGTGTGGGAATGCCTGCAACGGGTGTGCGGATGATGGTTCCCGAATCGGTGATCATCATTATATCCATACTGTCGTCAACAGCCGCGATGCCGGTCAGGTCACCGCTCTTTTCGGTCAGGTTGTAGCAGGTGACACCGTAGCCGCCGCGATGCTTCATCAAGCGGAAATCATCGAACGGGCTGCGCTTACCAAAGCCGTTGGCTGTGATGCAGAGCAGATCCTCGCCCTCTTCAACCGTGCAAACGCCCTTGACGTGGTCGCCCTCGCGCAGGCTGATGCCGCGGACACCGCGTGCTGTACGTCCGAGTGCGCGTGCGCCCTCTTCGGCAAAGCGGATGGCTTGACCTTGCTCGGTTGCAATCAGGAGCTCGCAAGTACCGTCGGTAAGGACAACGTAGAGAAGCTCATCGCCCTCGTCGAGAGTGAGCGCGATCTTACCGCCCTTGCGTTGATATTCGTATTCGGAGAGCTTGGTTCTCTTGATAACGCCGTTTCTTGTTACCATAGTGAGGTAATGGGTATCGGTGAACTCGTCTACGCTGATGCAAGAGGTGATCTTTTCTCCTGCTTCGAGTTCGAGAATGTTGACAATGTTTTGTCCGCGTGCGGTGCGACCTGCCTCGGGGATCATATATGCCTTGCGCATTTGCACCTTACCTGTGTTGGTAAACATCAACAGATAAGAGTGGCTGTTGAGCGCAATGACCTTTTCGATAAAGTCCTCTTCCTTGGTGGACATACCGATCACACCTCTACCGCCACGGTGCTGTGCGGAGTAAACAGACGCAGGCTGACGCTTAATGTAACCTGCATTGGTGAGCGTAATAACACAGCTATGACGCTCGATGAGATCCTCAAGAATGATCTCGTGCTCGGCAGGCAGAATATCGGTGCGGCGATCGTCGGCATACTTGCGACGGATCTCTCCCATTTCATCCTTAATGATCTGCTTGATCTTGCCTATATCCGCAAGAATTTCTTCGAGTTCTTGAATGAGTGCGTGCAGACGTGCAAGCTCTTCTTCAATCTTGCTTCTCTCCATACCCGTCAGCTTACCGAGCGTCATTTCGACGATGGCTTGCGCTTGAACCTCAGAAAGTCCGAATCTTTCCATCAAGGTCTGCTTGGATGCGGGAATTGAGGGAGAGGTCTTCATGATCTGCACGATCTCGTCGATGTTGTCGAGCGCGATCTTGTAGCCCTCATAGATGTGGGCGCGTGCTTTTGCTTTTTCGAGGTCGAACTCGGTGCGGCGAATGATGACCTGCTCTTGGTGAGCAATGTAGTGGTCGAGAATTTGCGGCAGGGTGAGAACCTTGGGCTCGTTGTTGACAAGAGCGAGCATATTGATAGCAAAGGTATCCTGCAGTTGTGTATATTTGTAGAGTTGGTTGAGAAGAATTTGCGAGTTGACGTCGCGGCGATATTCCACAACGATGCGCATACCGTCTCTGCCCGATTCATCGCGCAGCTCGGTAATGCCGTCGATCTTCTTTTCCTTTACGCAGTCCGCAATCGACTGGCAAAGCATACTCTTATTAACGCCGTAAGGAATTTCGGTAAAGATGATGCGTCTGTGATCCTCTTCGACAATCGCGCGAGCGCGGACCATAATGTGTCCCTTACCCGTCAGATACGCTTCTTTGATGCCGTTGACTCCGTAAATGGTAGCATAGGTGGGGAAATCGGGACCCTTGATGTATTCCATCAGTTCGTCAACCGTGCTCTCGGGATTGTCCATACGGTAGATGGTAGCATCAATGACCTCGCCCAAGTTATGCGGGGGGATGTTGGTCGCCATACCGACAGCAATACCCATAGAACCGTTTACCAACAGATTGGGAAAACGGGAAGGAAGCACCGTAGGCTCTTGCAAGCGGTTATCGAAGTTAGGCATCATAGGAACGACGTTCTTATCGAGGTCACGCATCATTTCGTCGGAAATCTTATCAAGGCGCGCCTCGGTATAACGGTAAGCAGCCGCGCCGTCACCGTCGACAGAACCAAAGTTTCCGTGTCCCTCAACCAGAGGATAGCGCATAGAAAAATCCTGCGCCATACGCACCATTGTGCCGTAAACGGCGGCGTCACCGTGAGGGTGATAGCGACCGAGCACGTTACCAACGGTGGTTGCCGACTTGCGGAAGGGCTTGGAGTGCGTAAGTCCATCCTCATACATTGCGTAGAGAATACGGCGAGCACCAGGCTTCATTCCGTCGCGCACATCGGGAAGCGCACGCGCCATAATAACCGACATAGAGTATTCGATAAAGGATTTTTTAACTTCCCTTTCCATACCCACGTCGATGATCTTCTGATTTTCAAACAGGGCAAGCTCCTGTTCTTTTTCTAAATTTTTGTCCTTTTCGTTAGCCACGATCTTTGTCCCTTTCCTGTCTTTATTTCAAGAGATGATTTTAAGGTTTTACTTTTCTGCAAAAGAGCATAAGCGGTAGATATAAGCAAATTCCCGCAATGGCGGTCGCCAGCATTTCGGGGAGTACTGCGTGCAGAAGAATTTGCACAAGATGTATGTTCTGATACATAAGGCAAGCGTAAAGAACGGTAAGTCCCGCTCGCAAAAACAGAGCAAACATCAAATAAAAGAGATACGGTACAAATCTTTTTGGTTGAACAGCGCGCGCATAGTGCCCTGCGATGTAACCAAAAAGCATATAAAACAAAGGTAACAGAACAATGCCGCTCGATGCGATCGTTTCGATCAGTGCACCTGCCGCAAGTCCTGCGATAGCCCCGTGATGTCGCCCGTTAAAATAGGCAATGCAGGTTACAATACAGAGCATCAAGTCGGGAACGGCACCGATGTGGGTGAGCCTGCCAAACACACTTGTTTGGAGAACCGCTCCCAAAAGAAGTAGCAGTGCCAGCGAAACACCAAACACCACAAGGCGTGAGCGTGCCTTTGCTTCAAACCCTAAAATTCGGTTGCGTGACACATCCTCACTCCTTTCTTTTCAGGTCAAAGGAAGTTCTTTTTTAGCCTCCCTTGTGTAAAGGGAGCCTTATAAAATAGACCCTTTACTTTTTTTACTTTTTATTGGTCGCCGCTGTTGTTTTCATATCCCGTAATGACCATTACCCATTTGAGCGAGGAAAAATCCACCGCGGGGGTGATGGTTGCTACCAGCGTGCGGTCATATTCGTTTGCCTCAATGGCGGTGACGGTTCCTATTTTGAGGTCTGCGGGATAAACACTACCTGTTCCGCTCGAATAGACAGTATCTCCTATCTGTACGTCGGCAGAAGCATCGATGTATCCGATTTTGCAGGTTCCCTGTTGGCGCATGCTGTAATCTCCGCTGACGATGCCAACAACCTCGGAGCGCGGAATGTACGCACCGACAGATGTTGCCGTTTCAATCAACGTGGACACCATACACCAATTCAATCCAACCTCTACGACGTATCCCACAATGCCATCTTTTGTGATGACGGGCATATTGGGTGCGATGCCGTGGAGTGTTCCGCGATTGAGTGTAAAATTCGTTATATAGTTGCCCGAGGAGTGGCTGATGACCATTCCCTCTTCCATTGAAAAGGAGGGATATTTGTTCTTCATATCAAGATAGTCACGCAAACGCTCGTTTTCTTTTTCAAGCAGCTCTGCATTTTGCAGCTGCTCCTTGAGCGCCGCGTTTTCGTCGATCAATGCCTTGTTTTCCTCATTGAGCGCTTTCATTGTACCAAAATATTTTCCAAAACCTTCAAACGCGTTTCCGATGGTCGTTGCCACCCAACGCACGGGCATGGTGACTGTTCCCACAATGTTCTTGGCAAGGCTTCTATATCCCATAACAGCGAACACCGACGGAACGATGGTCAGCACCAATGCAATGCAAAGGCAGATGAGAAAAAATTTGTTTTGAAAAATTCTCACGTTTTCATATCCCCCTTTCTTTTATATTTTGCAAGGGGTGTGGATCAAACGTCGAGATTTTCGGCAAACTTTGCGTTTTGCTCGATGAATACGCGGCGAGGCTCTACCTTGTCACCCATAAGAACCGAGAACATCTCGTCGCAGGCGATAGCGTCCTCAATGGTGACGCGAAGAATAGTTCGCGTTGCAGGGTCCATCGTAGTTTCCCAAAGCTGTTCGGGGTCCATTTCACCAAGACCCTTATAACGGTCGGCTTCAATGTTGACGCCACCAAGCTCTGCCACAATAGCTTCTTTTTCTTCCTCGGTGTAAGCGTAACGCTCGTTGCCGTATTTGGAGCCTTTTTTGTAGATCTTATAGAGCGGCGGTTGTGCGAAGAATACGTGTCCATCCTCGATCAGCTTCTTCATGTGACGGAAGAAGAAGGTCAAAAGCAGGATACGAATGTGAGAACCGTCGACGTCGGCGTGCGCCATAATGATGATCTTGCCGTAACGGAGCTTTTCGGGGTCGAATTCTTCGCCAATGCCGCAACCGAGTGCTTGAATGATCGGGATGAGCGATTGATTGGAATATACTTTATCCAGTCTTGTTTTTTCAACGTTGAGGACCTTGCCGCGCAGGGGCAGGATCGCTTGGAAGCGAGAGTTTCTTCCCTGCTTTGCAGACCCGCCTGCGGAGTCTCCCTCTACCAAGTAGAGCTCGGTGAACTCTGCGTTCTTTTCCTGACAGTCGGCAAGCTTGCCGGGGAGCGTGGATCCCTCAAGGAGTCCCTTGCGGCGCGTCGCCTCGCGTGCCTTTCTTGCGGCCTCACGAGCGCGATAAGCGGCCATTGCTTTTTCCAAAATTGCCTTACCGACGGTGGGATTTTCTTCGAGATATTCCTCAAGCTTCTCTGTTACAAGAGAATAGAGAATGGTTCTCATTTCGCTGTTGCCGAGCTTACCCTTGGTCTGTCCCTCGAACTGCGCCTCGGTCAGCTTGACCGATACAACCGCCGAAAGACCTTCGCGCACGTCCTCACCCGAGAGGTTCTTTTCGCTCTCTTTGATGATGCCGTACTTTCTGCCGTAATCGTTAAAGACCTTGGTCAGAGCCGTCTTAAAGCCGATCTCGTGCGTACCGCCCTCAATGGTGTTGATGTTGTTTGCAAAGGTGAGCAGCGCCTCGTTGTAGCTGTCGTTGTATTGCATTGCAACCTCGGCAACCCAGTTTTCCTTTTCGGCCTTCATATAGATGACCTCGGGATGGATCAGCTCACACTTTTTTTGGTTGTTGATATATTCAACAAAGGATTTGATACCGCCCTCATAAACCAAATCGTTCTCGCGATAGGTGCCGTCCTCAAGAGGCTCACGCTCGTCGCGCAGACAAATGTTTACACCAC
>JAZNZC010000099.1:0-2221 GCA_045594745.1 Eubacteriales bacterium | reverse complement strand
TTTTTTCGTAAGCTTATCATAAAGTATTCCGTATGACTCTGCCCAGCGCGCGTTAGGCTTCAGATTGAACAGCGTTTTATCCATAACGTGCAATCTACCGTTTTTCACCGCATCAAGCGTACTCAGGGCAGGGTTCTCCTTTATCAGATTTTCAGGCGACTGCTTCGCCGCCTCTGTATCACTTCCCATCGTTACCACGAAAATGTGGTACGGCTCTTCCCGAATGATCGCTTCTACACTCAAATTTTCAAGCAAGCTCGTGTTACTGTCGGCAATATTGATACAGCCCATATCGTGAAGCATTTCGCCAAGGATCGTTCCACTGCTGCCTTTTGCCTTTACAAAGCTTGAAGCGGCTCGCAGCAATAGGACTTTTCGTTCATCTTCGGGAATATCTGAATTTTTGTACTCTGCTTTTATTTCATCGATCTGTGCCTTGATCGCAAGTCCGTTCTGCTCGTACAGATCCTTGCGTTCTGTAATGTCGGTACAAATATCGAGCATTTTCAGATAATCGTCGAAGCTATCCACGTCAAAATATGCAACGGCAATTCCCATAGCTTCCAGTGTTTCCCTCATCTCAACATTGGAGGCAGTGGACGCGCTTGCGATAACAAAATCGGGGTCTGCTGATATGAGAAGCTCAAGACTCGGAGAATGCGCGCCGCCGATATTGACGGCATCGTCAAGCTCAAGCCCGAAATCCTCCCAAGCATCCACAGCAGATGCGCAAAGCTTGCCGCCCGCCAGCATCCAAACGTCCGCGAAGCTTCCAAGAAGGGCGGCAACTCGCTCTGGGTTCTTTTTGATATTCACCTCTCGACCGAGGGCATCGGTAAAGACTACCGTATTTTTGTTCTCGTTTTTCGGTTGACCGTTACACGCTGACATAGAAAACAGAACTGCTGTGATCAACAGAAAAGCGACGATGTTCTTTATTGTTTTTACTTTCTTCATATATCCTCTTAAATGGCGTATTTCATTGACAAATCACGGAAAACGTGATATAATATTATATCATAAAAACAGATGTAAGTCAATGAAATCGAGGTAAACAGCTATGTTGACGAATGAACAAATAACAAGTGTTAAAGGAAGAGGCTTTCTCAGAAACAGAGGAACCGACTGCTTCTCAGGCAGAATCGTTACGGTCGCAGGACTTTTTACTCCCGACCAGCTTCACGCTATCGCCGAATGCTCCGAGAAATACGGCAACGGCAAAGTAATATTTACCGCAAGGCTTGCCGCAGAGATCGTTGGAATTCCGTTTGATAAAATTCCCGAAGCGGAAGCCTTTATGGCAGAGCGTGGATTGTATTTTGGCGGCACGGGCGCAAAGGTTCGTCCTATTACCGCTTGTAAAGGCACGACCTGCGTTTACGGAAACATTGATACACAGGCACTTGCAAAGGTTATATACGATAAGTTTTACATAGGGATGCGCGACGTGAAGCTTCCGCATAAATTCAAGATCGGAGTAGGCGGCTGTCCGAACAGCTGTATGAAGCCGAGTCTTAATGACGTAGGCGTTGAGGGATGCCGTGCGTTCTCTTTTGACAGTGAGCTTTGCCGAGGCTGTAAAAAATGTGCCGTTGCCGAAAGCTGTCCGACAAAGGCAGTATCCGTTGTCAACGGAAAGGCGGTTATCGATACGTCTAAATGCACAAGCTGCGGCGTTTGCGTTGGAAAATGTCCTTTCGGTGCTGTTCCCAAGGAAGCGGCATCGGTCTGCCGTATCTTTGTGGGTGGAACTTGGGGAAAGACTCAGCGTATGGGAACACTCTTGAATAGCGTATATTCGGCAGATGAAGTTCCGACCGTTATTGAAAAGGTTATGCTTTGGTATAAGGAAAACGGATATGTCAAGGAGCGTCTTGGTGCAACAGTTGACCGTATAGGCACGGATGCTCTTGAAGCGGCAATTGCGACGGATGATCTGATCACAAGAAAAGATGACATTTTGGCAAAGTCTCTGCTTGAAAGACAATAAATATTTCTTTGCTTTCTGTAACGCAATTTTTGAGGGCTGACAGATTCGTCAGCCCTCGTTGATTATTCGTTATCCATCTGCACCTCCATTGTGAGCCTTGCTCCGAGGCGGAAGGCATATTCGAAGATGGCTGCTTCAGCGAGGCTCATATACTCGCTCCAGCAATCATGAAACTTTTCGAAGGTTTCCCTCTGCTCTTCAGTGAAGGTTTTCTCTAAGTCTTCGTGGTGT
>JAZNZC010000098.1:0-13240 GCA_045594745.1 Eubacteriales bacterium | reverse complement strand
GGGGTGGTGCTGTCGGGGAGATATGCTTTCATCAAATTGGTGCGCGTCAGATACTCATTCGCAGAATACACGCCCTTGAGGTTTTCGCCCGGGATGCCCATAAAACGGGGAAGTCCCGCGCCCGAGCCGATGAATACGGCTTCAAAGCCTTCTTCTTGCATCAATTCTTCAATGGTAACGGTTTTGCCGACAACGGTGTTGAGTACGAATTTTACGCCGAGCGCCTCGAGTCCTGCAATCTCTTTTGCAACGATAGACTTGGGCAAACGAAACTCGGGAATGCCATATACCAGCACGCCGCCTGCGGTGTGCAGAGCCTCGAAAACGGTGACGTCATATCCGCGTTTCGCAAGCTCGCCCGCACAGGAAAGTCCCGCAGGTCCCGAGCCGATAACGGCTACACGGTGTCCGTTTTTTGCGGGAATCGCAATGGAGAGTGTGTCATTTTGGTTATGTAGATCCGCCACAAAGCGTTCAAGTCGACCAATACCAACGGCCTCACCCTTGATGCCGCGGATGCACTTGCCCTCGCACTGGTTCTCCTGCGGACAAACGCGACCGCAGATGGCAGGCAGAGAGCTGGAGTCGGTTACAATGCGATAAGCTTCTTCAAATTCGCCCACTTTCACTTTTTGAATGAAACCGGGAATGTCAATGCCGACGGGGCAACCAGCCACGCAGGCGGGATTTTTGCAATTCAAGCAGCGGTCAGCCTCAAGGACCGCCATCTCGGCTGTATAACCGAGCGCGACCTCGTCAAAATTTTTTGCGCGTACCGATGGCTCTTGCGTGGGCATCGGGGTCTTTTTTAGAGACATATTTGCCATATCAGTTGCCCTCCTTTTTGAAGAGATTGCAGGTATCCTCATGCGCTCTTCTTTCAGAGGGGCGATACATTGAGGAGCGTGCAATGGCCTCATCAAAATCGACCAAATGGCCGTCAAATTCGGGGCCGTCGACGCAGGCAAACTTGACCTCGCCACCAACTGTGAGGCGACAGCCGCCGCACATACCCGTGCCGTCGATCATAATGGGGTTCATCGAAACGATGGTGTGAATGTTATATTCCTTTGTCAGGCGGCTTACGAATTTCATCATTGGCAAAGGTCCGATGGCAATGACCTCATCGTACTTCTCTCCACTTTCGATCAGCGCGCGCAGAGCATCGGTCACAAGGCCTTTCTTACCCCAAGAGCCATCGTCCGAAACAGGAACAAATTTGGTGGAATGTGCTCTGAATTCTTCTTCGAGGATAGCAAGGTCCTTATTACGGAATCCGACAATGGAGTGTACCTCGGCACCGTTTTCAAACAGCGCCTTTGCAACAGGGTAGGCAATGGCACAGCCAACGCCGCCGCCAACAACAGCGACCTTTTTCAGTCCGTCGAGCTTGGTTGCGTTACCAAGAGGGCCAACAAAATCAGAAAGAGAGTCGCCAACATTCAAGTGGTTGAGTCTTTCTGTCCCCGCACCAACGACTTGGAAGATGATGGTCACACTTCCCTCGGTGCGGTCATAGTCGGCAACGGTCAGGGGGATGCGTTCGCCGTCTGCGTGCGAGCGGAGAATGACGAATTGCCCCGGCGCGGCCTTTTTGGCTACGGCGGGGGCTTCTATTTTCATTTTTGTGACGGTAGGGTTCAGACTTTCTTTTTCTAAAATGCGATACATAAAATGTCCTTTCGGGAAGCGCCGTTTCGAGAGGATAAAAATGTTTTTGAGATGTTCAAAAAAGGGACTTGTCAAAACGGCTCAAATGATGTATAATGTAAGTAATACCTATTATACTACTTTGTTTTTGAATTTTCAAGAGGAGTTGGCTCTTTTTTTGCAAAAAAAGAGGTCTCCAAATGCAGGAAAAACAGAAAGGCGGCGGCATAGATTATGGGAACAGAATTTCAAAAAGCGGTTGGAAAAGGCATAGGCGAGGTTATGCGCGATATGGCGGATTTTCTTTCCACGCCCTTTATCATCAACGAGGAAAGACAAATGGATCTTTGCACGCTGGTACCCGATTTGAATATGCACGAGCAGTTTTCCTTTGCACTTCTTTCCGAGGCGCATACGCAGGGCTGGGAGCAAGACACTGCCGAGAACTTCTACCGCCATGCCTGCGGAAAGGTGATCGATCCCGAAATCGTTTCGGCAATGATTGCGGCATTTCGCGATCGCACAAGCAAGGAATACCGCGACTATGCGCAAAAATACAGCAATCGCTTCACGGCGCTCGACGGTTCCTATTGGTCGACCGTTCTCGCACTCGGAATTGATGCTGGGCAGGTGAGCGAAATTATGCAGTATTTGCGCCTGTTCACGGTCTGCCTGATGGAGTTTGCCTATATGGAAGATCGCAACCCCGATGCCACCTACACGTGGTGCTATTACGACTCCTTCCGTTTGATGCTCGACGAGCTTTTGGCTGAACCCGACCCCGATCCGCTGCCACTGAAGGTGCGTGCGCTGGGGGGCAGTGCCGGAAGGAGAGAGCAGGACTCCTATTATCTCTCGCTTGGCGTTGATATTGAAAACCCCAATTCCGACCGTTTGGCGCGCGGTATTCAGCTCGATATCGTGCTCAAGGACAAAGAGGGAAATGTGATCACCACCATTGGAGACAAGCTCGAATCTATCGACCCCGGTGCGATTTATCACTACGGTGTGACAAGAAAGGTTCGCGGCAATCCGGTGGCAAGCTTTGCGGCAACAGCAAAGGCATCGGGATATCTCAAGCTTCAAACCCCTATTATGAAGCACATCGACCTCTCCGAGCTTCGTCTCAAGAAAAACGGAGAGGGTATGCACTTCTCGGGCACGATCACCGGAAAATACGACACCCCTTTGCGTTCTATGACGCTACACTATCAATTCCTCAGCGCGCAGAACAAAATTTTGGGCGGCGGCAGTGAATGGGTTTTGGACGGACTCGAGCCGGGCGGTACGCGTCGTGTTGACTCCAAGATCGCGCTTCCCATCGAGGGCGCGGCAAAGGTAGTCTATTCCGTCGACTTTGACGTGGTGCAACTGCTCGAAGAATAATAAATACAAATTGGTTTTGTGATCTGTAAGTGAAACGCAGATACAAAAAAGGCTCCCTTGTGCAAAGGGAGCTGTCAAATGCCTTAAAGGCATTTGACTGAGGGATTGTTTTTACAAGCATTTTCGGTAAGACAATCCCTCCGTCATTTTCTTGCGAAAATGCCACCTCCCTTTACACAAGGGAGGCTTTTTATGGTGTTGTGCTTTTGCTGTTGTTCTTGTAAAGGGATATTACCGAAAATGCATATCACAATACACGTGCTCCATTACGGAGTCGGGGTAGGTGTCATCAAGATAGCTTTCCCATCTGCTTGAGGGGGGCAGAGATTCGGTTCTCTCTTTCCAACGAAAAATGGCAGATGCCGAAAGGATGAGGTTAAACGCCATAAAAGCCGAACACGCAACGCAGAAAACGTGCCATCTTTGTGTATGCATACGTCGCAAAAGCTTTTTGAGCGTTGGGTAGATCAAACCGACAAATACCATTCCGAGCGTTCCCCAAAGGATCATCATTTGCGCACTGACTCGCCCCCCTATGTTGAGCGTGTGCGAGGAATAATCCCAGGAGACCGAGCCGAAGGTGGTCTCTTGAAAGAGACTTGTAAAATATTCCACGGCGCCGCCTGTGACGGCAAAGACCAAAAATTGCAATACCAGCGATCGACGAGGGAGAAATCGCGCGACGGTGAACACAGCAACCGCGCCAACGCCGTAAACGGTACAAAAAGGACCGACAACGGTGGCAGAGTGGTCGACCCACTCGCCAGTGAGCGCGATGTGCCAAAGCCCCTCTATCACAAACCCGAGGATGCTGCCAAAAAAGAACACCCAAAACAGCTCCTCATATTCCCAAAACAAACGCCACGTGAGCGATTTTTTCTCTTGCATATCCACCATTCCTAACCTTGCTTTTTTGAGGATAGTATGCGCTTTTCTCGCTCTCGTTATGTTTTTATTAAAATCTGCCAAGAAAGGAGACCGTCAATGGCGATCAAATATCAGGATATTCCATACAGCGTCGACGAAGCACACAAGGCGCGCTTTGACCGTCTCTGCCGCGAAGCGGCTGCCGCACCGCGTGGGAGTGGCGACGAGGGCATCGGAACGCTCGGCGAAAAACGAATGCACGCCATCATCAAACGCTACATCTGCGAGGATCACGCCTGCCACGAGGTGGGTGTGCTTGATACGGGCTACGTCTCGGACGTGCGCATTGGAAACGACGTCTATGAGGTGCAAACGGGCGCGTTTTATCCAATGAAAAAGAAGATTGCGCACTACATCGAAAACACCGATTGCACCGTCACCGTCGTGCATCCCATCTCGGTTACGCGGTGGGTGACATGGGTGGATGCCAAAACGGGAGAGGTCACGCCGCGCAAAAGGTCTCCCAAGCGCGAGCGCGCCATTCATCTGTTGCCCGAGCTTTACTGCTTGCTTCCTCATCTTGGTAACGAGCGACTTCGTTTTCGCCTTTTGATGATCGAAGAAGAAGATTTCCGCACTCTGACGGGGCGTAAGGAGAACCGCAAGCGCGGCGCGCGACTCTACGAGCGAGTGCCGCTTGCCCTCTTGGGCGAGATCGAATTCTCCTCACCTGACGATTTTGCCGTCTTTCTGCCGCCTGACCTGCCGTCTCCTTTCACCGTAAAGGACTTCGCTCAAAGAACAGGTCTGCGAGGCAGAGACGCCTATTCCGCAGTGCACGTGCTCGAAAAACTTGGACTGATTACCAAAGCCGAACCCATCGGACGCGCAATGGCGTTTGAGTGGTAAGGATTTGTGGGGGGACTTTTTTAGAAAAAAGTCCCCCCACACCCCTTCAAAAAACTTTCGCACAAGGAAATAAGATAGCCCTCGCTCCTTTCGGAACGAGGGCTGATGCTTTAGTTGGAATTTACTTTTTCGCAAATGAGTTGTTTCTGCTCGGCGGTAAGCTCCCAATCGACAGATATTTCAAGGATATACTTGTCATAGCAGATGAGGAAAGCGGTATCGGGTTTGCCGTCCTTGTAAAGCTGCCAGGCCTTGTCGGCACCCCAAGCTGTTGCATCGGTTTCGACATACTCGTATGTGAAATCGTATCCGCGCCACTCGTCGTACTGATGATAAAGCTGATCCACCACGAAATCGTATAGGAAGGGCATTTTTACCTCGGTGATGGTGTACTGCATCGTGGGAGAATGTTCGTAAGTGTTCGGATGCTGTGAGGAACGGTATTGACCGAGCAGGATAGATTCATCGTTGCTATGGGACCTAAGATACGTGCTATCATCAACATTAAGCAGTTCTCCAATGGTGAAGGGAAGCTCATTTGGAGCGTTTTCAAACACGCCGCTCGCAAGTCCCAGAATCGTCACGAAGGTCACCGCACCTACGAGTACAAAGGCAAGTGTGAAGCTCGCTACAAAGGTCAATGCCTTGTTCGTACCTGCCTTAACCTTCTTCTTTTTGAGGAATGATTTTACACCGTTTACCAAAGGGAAGCCTGCAAGGAATATCAACACGTATGCGGTCATGTAGAACTGCAAGCCCGTATTGGCAAGGGAGATCAGATATAGAACGACCGACACAAGCATAAATACAACGATTGCAAAGCCGAGCTTTCTGTGTCCGCGCGTTTCAAGGAACACACCTTGTTCTGCCATAGTCTTTGCTTTTTTGCGCCATACAAAATAGGTGATCAGCTCGGGCAGGGAATAAGCGAAGGCTACGATGCACCACGCCCCCGTGAAGAGTTTGATCGGGCTTGACAATAAATGGATCGGGTCCCCAAGTAGGGTGCTGATAAAGCTCGCGCCGAGTATAAATCCACAAAACATCATCAAGAAATAGGTTACAAGTACGGTTTTCTTGACGGAACGATGGATATTTTCAACTTCAAGCGCAGGATCGGTTTCAATCGGCACGGGATCATCATTCTCGTTGTAGAACACCTGCATCTGTACCGTCTGCGTAGCGAGTTTCCATCCCGAATGCTCACAGAACTCGTTAAACGCCTGTTGCTGCTCGGTAGGTTCGGGTTCAAAATCGGTTATAGTGGCATAGTAGGATACCGAGAAGTGTATCTTCTTCGGCCCTATGCGGCGGTAAGTCCAACGGAAAGCGGACATTTTTTCAAGAAGCCAACCTTCTTCTGCCATCTGTTCAAGATGCTTTTCAATTCCTGTCTTATCGTAAAAGGTGAAAAACTCAACTTTCTTTAGAGTATCTTTCATTGGGTGTCCTCCTTTCCCATAAGGCGTTGATAGTCAGAAACAAGACTATTCAAGCGTTTGTACTCGTTATCAAGCAGCTCTCGTCCTTTGTCGGTGAGGATATAACATCTGCGCCTACCTTCCGCTTTGGTTTCCTTTATCATATCTGCATCAAGGAACTGTTCAAGAAGGTTATAAAGCGTTCCCGAACCGACCTTCACTCTGCCGTCCGTCATCTGCGGTACTTTATCCATAATGTCCATTCCGTAACATTCGGAGGAAAGACAAAGAAGGATATAGTACATCTGCTCTGTTAAGGTCTGAAATTTTGCTCTTGGCATAGTATTATCACCCCCATTGTCGAATATCGACATTCTGTATTTATATTATAATATCGAATATCGACAATGTCAAGAGATTTTCTAAAAATTTCACATTTTGGAAACAAAAAGCCCTCGCTCCTTTCGGAACGAGGGAGGATACTTTATTGCGAAGCCACCCAAGAAATGCTATGATTGTCTTTTTCGAGTCAGAATAATTCCCGCAAAAGCACCGATAAAAGCAATCGGAGCTGTTCTTACAAACAACCACTCAAACGCATGAAACGCACCCCCTACGACAGCCCATTCCGGATTACTATAGTCCCATTTAAGATAGGGACTACCCATTAAGAAAAGGACTAAAAATGTTACCACAATAAGAGCGCAAACCGAAATGAAGCACCAATGAAGTACCATTCTTCTCATTATTTTTCTTTGAGCAAGCTGCAAATTGATGACCTCCAATTTCTCGGATATTGCTTTCAGTTCATCTGCCTGCTGTTCAGCAATAGTTTCGCCAAGCAATGTATTTACCGGTGTTTCAAGCACTTCTGACAGCGTTACAAGCATTTCAGAGTCCGGCACCGATAATCCTTGCTCCCATTTTGAGATCGTTTGTCGCACTACGTTTAATTTAATAGCAAGCTCCTCTTGGGAGAGTCCTTTTGCTTTTCTGATTGTTTTTATGTTTTCTTTTAGCATTAGAATAACCTCCTATAAAAACTGACTATATTATACATCAAAAGCGCCGTTGCTTCAAGCAACGCGTGTTAACATTACTGTTTTTGAGCCATTTTTCTATAAAACAACCCTCGCTCCACTTTGGAACGAGGGCGTAATCTTTAGAACAGACCTCTGTTATATTTGAATTGTGCGTATAAGATTAGAGCTAATCCAATCAGAACGCCTACGCCTATTATCAATCCACTTGCCGCTATGTTTCCTAACGCTTGTATAACCGCACCGGCAATTATAGCAACACCGACGATAAGCGTTCCAAGACCGACGAATATACAATATGCTTTTTGGTTTTCTTTCGAGACCTTGCGCCGATTGTACCAATGAATCGTGCCGATGTTTCCGCACATATTGAAGATACCGAGAAGTACGCAAATGATACCTAAGCCTAACTGAACCAAGCTATCTCTCAGCGGTTCGATGAAGATGAACCCCAATATAAACAGACCGATAGCGCAACCTGTCGCAAAACCGATGATGACCTTTTTCTGCTCTGCGATAGTTTTATTTTTTGCCACAAGGATTTCTTCGCTTTTCTTGTTGGGTATCAGCTCGTCGATTGTGATACCGAAATAGTCGGCTAACAGTTTAAGCGACTCATCATTTGGCAATCCCAAGCCGTTCTCCCATTTTGCTACGGCAGAGCGCGAGATGTGTATATCGGCTGCGAGCTTTGCTTGCGAGATGCCTTTTTCGCCACGCAGTTCTTTTAATCTTTCAGAAAACTCCATAGAAACACCTCCGTTCCTTCCGAACTTATTTTATCATATTTTCGGATAAAAATCTACCCTTTGGAGTGTTACTTTGTAGAGATTCGCTGTTACTTTTGCAAAAAAGTTTTATAAAAGGGAAAAGGCGGGCGACCTAATGGAAGGCGGCAAGCCGCGAAGAGATTGCAAGCAATCTCTTCGCTCCTACCAAAATCGGGAGGCGAAACGCCTCCCCTACAACCAATTATAGCATCCTCTTGTAGGGGAGGGGTTTCCCCTCCCGTGTTATTGCTAAACAACTTTCATAACGGGCAGGGTCTCGGCGGGTCTCGCTGCGGCTCGGTCTCGCTCACGTTCTGACAGTCCACCGGACTGTCATTCATTCCGTTCGCGCCGCTTCGCTACCTGACCGTTAGCGACAGCCAAAGCGCGCATTGGGCGCGCGTCGACTGTCTATCCGTAAACTAACAAATCTATCCGGTTATTATTGTTAGGAAGTTTTTGAAGGGGTATGGGGGAACTTTTCTCAAAAAGTTCCCCCATAAAACCGCGCTTTTATTGTTTCTTCATTTGTCTTAAATAGACGAACACCGCAAGGACGAGAATGACGATGGCATAGCCGAGAACCCACCAGAGGTGTGGGAAAATGCCAGCATAGTCGCCGGCGATAACGGCGCGTTGCATCTCGACGGAATGAACAAAGGGTAGGGCATAGGCGATCTTTTTGAACACGCCGCCCACGAGGTCAAGGTCGAACCAAATGCCCGAGAGCCACGCTGAAAGGTTGGTCAGGAGCGCGCCGCAAATGCCGCCCACCTGCTTGTCGTTGAACACGCTTCCACAAAGGAGTCCAAGCCCGATATACAAAAGTGCTACGGGGATGAGGAGCACAAGAGACAGCACAATATTGGCGGTAACGTCCAAGCCCAAAATGATGGCAAAGAGATAGGTCGCCACGCCCTCGGCAAGCGCTACGGGAATGAGCGGCAGCGTGTAGCCGAGAATAAAATCCACGGGCGTCATAGGAGTGGTGTAAAGGCGGTGCATAAAGCTGCTTTGCCTATCTTTTGCAATGACGGTAGCCGAAAACAGCGTCATAAACGCAAGTCCGAATACCGCAATACCGGGCGCGAGATGCGCAACCTCAAACAAACTCACGGGAATGTTTGCTTGAATGGCACTCAATAAAAGAAGCAGAACAATGGGGAAGCCGAAGAGGAAAGAAAGATTAAGCGGATCACGGATGATTTCCTCGAAATTTCGTTTTGCAAAGGTCAACATTTTCATTTGTTTGCCCCCCTTACAATTTGAATAAAGGCTTTCTCAATGCTATCCGCACCCGTCTGTGACTTGATGTTCTCGGGCGTGTCGCAGAGCAGGAGCTTTCCGTCCTTCATAATGGCAATGCGGTCAGAAAGCGCCTCGGCTTCTTCCATATAATGCGTGGTGAGGATAATCGTCACCTTCCCCTTGAGTGCGCGAATGATATCCCAAAGCTCGCTGCGCGCAAGGACGTCAAGACCTAATGTCGGCTCATCGAGAAAGAGCACTTTTGGCTCACTGATGAGAGCCATCGCAATGCTGAGGCGTCGCGCGTATCCGCCCGAAAGCTTGCTTGCTTTTTTGTTCAGTACGTCCTCAAGAGAGAGCATCGCAGAAAGGGAAGAAACCTTTTCGGCGCTCTTTTGTTTGGAAAAACCGTAGATGCCGCATATCAGCTCCAAGTTTTCGCGAACAGTCAGCCCTGCGGCAACGGCGGTCTCCTGCGGAGAGACTCCGATGCTTGCCTTGACTGCCGCAGGATTTTTGGTAACGCTCTCGCCGAGTACCGTAGCATCCCCACTTGTGGGAGCGGTCAGGCAAGAGAGCATTTTAATGGTGGTCGTTTTGCCTGCACCGTTAACACCGAGCAGGGAGAAGAGCTCCCCCTCTGCAATGGTCAAATTCAGATTATTGACCGCGAGGACATCTTTGTATTGTTTGGTTAGGTTTGTGGTTTTAATGGCATCCATTTTCGTTCTCCTTTACTACGTGGCGCGTGCGAATGCCTTGGTAAACGTCGGTGAGCATATTGCTGATGAGCTCCCAATCAAGCGATAAATAGGAGGTCGCCAGCATTGCTCCAATGCCGTGCACGCAGGTCCACATTTCAAGATGGATCAAACGTGCAATTTCTTGAGAGACACCGTTGGCGCGCATAATCATTTGTACCGACTCCTCAAAGTCGGGTGAGGGGTCGATCTCCTCGTCGGTTCGGTCGCGCATAAAGAGGAACTTGAACAGCTCCTTTTCTTCTTTTGCGAAGCGAATATATGCCATACCGTACGCTTTGTAGGGGGGATAGTTACCGCTTTTTGTCTCGCGTGTAATAAAGGCAAGATAGAGATTGTACGCGGCAAGAATGACCTCCTCTTCCAGCTCCTCCATTGATGAAAAGTTGGAGAAGATGGGCTGCGTGGAGCAGGCGATGGATGCGGCAATGCTGCGCGCATTGATGGCATCGGCACCGTTCTCTTGCACAAGGGAGAGCGCGGCGTTTATAATTTCTTCTTTTGTAACTTTTACTTTGGGTGGCATTTTGATCTCCTAAAAATAACATTTGTTATATATCGATTGCTATTTTATCACAAAAAAGGGGGATTGTCAATAGGCTTTGCGAAAAAACATAAAAAAGCTCCCATTTCATAGGGAATGAGAGCTTTTGTTTCTTTGTTTATGAATCAGTATTAGATGTGTTATGGTCAAGCTCCACAGATATCTTGCCCTTGGCTTTTTGTGGTGCTTCGATGATGATATAAACCGTGTGTTCGCCTTCTACATATCCGCCGCTGCTTGTAAGCGTTTCGCCGGCGGTGACGTGAGCCAATTCCTCCTTTGTGCCGTAAATGTCGTAATATAAATAGAGCTCTCCTTCGTCAACCTGTATGGAGTAGCTGATGTCACCCTCGGTGCCCGTCCCGCTTTTCTTCAATTTGAATACCAACTGTCCATCAAGAGAGAAAAAGCTTGCGTTGCAGCTATGAGAGGTTTGGTTTCTGACAAGACCAAGTGCTTTGAAGGAGCTGAAGTACTTGCCGCAAGAGCAAAGAGACAGCGTCAAAGAGAGTATCAGCATCCATAATAAAAATTTTTTCATAAAAAACAAAACCCTTTCTATATTTTTTATTCTTCAATGACTAACTGTTTTTTTAGCTTTTGAATTTGTATTTGATAGGCAAGTACAAAAGGAAATGTCAAGACAGCAATTCCACCCAATATGATAGAGGCAATCGGTGCACGGGCAACAAACAAAACTCCCATCAAGACAAACATAGCAAAGTAGGTAAACCAAATGTTTCTCCATTTTTTCATATACTCAATTTTATCACTTGCCGTAGTGTGTAACTCAAAAGGTTTTCCGTCATTTTGTTTTTCAACAATGAGTAGCTCTTTATTGAAAGTTGTGGCGTTGGTTGCTATCTTTCCGCTACCCTCTGCCCACGGTCTAAAACGAACTTTTCCAACGGAATAGCTCAAATTGATATTCTTATAAAACACCCTATATCCGCAACCTTCAAGGAACTCTTTATATTCTTGCGAATCCTTTTTGGATTTCTCTGCAACAAACTCAACCGCATACTGATATTGATTGAGCGTACAACTTTCAAACTCATAGAGCAATTTGCCGACTTTTACAAGCCGATAACCCTTCTGCACCATTTTATTCAACCATTTTTCTTGGGAAGTTAGAAAACCGCCAAAATAACGATATTTCTTCATTGTGTTATCCTCCTATAATATCTTCGGCTATGCAAGCCAAACCTTGAATACGCTTCAGTTCACGTTCCGCAACGGACTTGCCCTCGTCTGTAATGATATACTCTTTTTTTCGCACATCAGAGTCATCGTGAACGGTTATCCACCCTTTTTTACTTAAACTATCCAATGCACCATACAGAGAGCCTGCACCAATCATTAGTCTGCCGTCTGTCTTTTGCTCTACAAATTGCATTATGGCATAACCGTGTCTTGCTTGATATAGGGCAAGCAGAATAAAGAACGTAACCTCTGTCAATGCTCCGCTTTTTACGTTATCTCTCAAATTCAACACCTCACTATTACGGTTACTGTAATAATAGTATATCACTAACCGTAATAGCTGTCAATAGGTTTTGAAAAAATAAAAAGAAAAAAATATTTAACCAAAAAGTTAAATAACCTATTGACAAACGCAAAAAGATGTGCTATACTATAATTAACCAAAAGGTTAAATGAAGAGTCGACTGTTCCATTACATTTGCTTTGGGGGGATTCAATGAAACAATTTATTAAAAATTATTGGAAGACACTTTTGTTTTTTGCAATGGTCGGTCTTGTTGGCGGCTTCTTTACAGGGCTCTATATGCTCGACAGTTACCCTGAAGATATGCAACAAGAGGTACTATCGCAGGGGTTGACGCCCACGATCATGGCACTTGTATCCGCTATGCAAGCGGCAGGGTACGGCGTTGTTCTTGGCGCCATTGGTATTTTGCTTGGCAAAAAGATAGGACTTTGGAAAGACGAAAAACATTTTGAAAAAAAGCCACTCCTCATCACGCTTGCCATAGCTCTTGTCGGCGGTTTGCTATTGATTTTGCCCGATCTTTTGTTCTTTGGCAAGTATAGCGAGGCGATCATGAACTCTTATGCCGCAAAGCCGACTGTTCCTTATATAATAGGCGCTATCCTCTACGGCGGCGTGATTGAAGAAGTAATGCTCCGCCTGTTTTGGATGTCGCTGATCGCCTTTATCCTTTGGAAGCTGTTTGCAAGAAGGGAAGAAAAGCCCACCACCGCTATTTTGATTGCATCTAACATCATCGCGGCACTTTTGTTCGCCGCAGGACATCTGCCCGCAACCCTTATGATGATTGGAAATTCTCTCTTGATCATTTTCAGGTGCTTCTTGCTCAACGGTGCATTTGGTTTGTTGTTTGGCTATCTGTACCGCAAACACGGTCTGCGTTATGCAATGCTTGCACACGGCGGTTGCCACATCGTATCCAAACTCATTTGGATCTTGTTTATTTGATTTTCATATTATAAAAGGAGGACATACTGTGGGGCTTCAAAATACCATCAAAGCTCTTTCCGATCCTATTCGTCGTGAGATTTTGGAAATGTTGAAGAGCGGTCGCATGGCAGCAGGGGAGATTGCAGAACATTTTTCCGTGAGCGGTGCGGCGGTATCCAACCATCTGTCTGTTTTGCGCGAGGC
>JAZNZC010000097.1:0-2372 GCA_045594745.1 Eubacteriales bacterium | reverse complement strand
GGATCTTCACGGTATTTTCCGCCCAGGTCAGGTTCTTGCTGTTCTCCAGCATCCCTTTCATGATTTTGGCGGCCATGGGAGCCCAGCTGCCGTTTTCGATGAAGGCTACGGTGCGGTTCTGGAAATTCCGTTCGGTCAGGTGATCAATGAATTCCCGCATGAAGGGGAAAATATCGGCGTTGTAGGTGGTGGTGGCAAGCACGAGCTTGCTGTAACGGAAGGCATCCTCAACAGCCTCTGCCATATCGCAACGCGCGAGGTCATTGACAACAACGCTCGGGCATCCCTTAGCGCGGAGCTTGTCGGCAAGCGCGAGAACCGCCTTTTTGGTGTTGCCGTAAACCGAGGTGTAGGCAATGACAATTCCCTCTTCCTCGGGTTGGTAGCTCGACCAAGTGTTATAGAGGTTGAGATAGTAACCGAGGTTTTCGGTGAGCACGGGACCGTGCAAGGGGCAAATGATAGCGATATCAAGCCCTGCCGCTTTCTTCAGGAGCGCCTGCACCTGTGTTCCGTATTTTCCAACAATGCCAATGTAGTAGCGGCGAGCTTCACATGCCCATTCTTCTTCGACATCGAGGGCTCCAAACTTACCAAAGCCGTCAGCCGAGAAAAGAACCTTGTCGGTGCTATCGTAAGTAACGATAACCTCAGGCCAGTGCACCATAGGAGCGGTGACAAAGGTCAGCTTATGCGTTCCAAGATCAAGCACGTCGCCCTCTCCTACCACAATGCGGCGGTCGGCGTAATCGGTACCAAAGAAGTTCTTCATCATAACGAACGCCTTTGCAGAGGAAACAACGGTTGCCTGCGGGTAAGCCGCGAGGAAGTTTGCAATGTTTGCCGAGTGATCGGGTTCCATGTGCTGTACTATAAGATAATCGGGCTTGCGTGCGCCGATTGCATTTTGAATATTATCGAGCCACTCGTGCGTGAAAGCGGCATCTACGGTATCCATAATGGCGATCTTATCATCGATAATGGCATAGGAGTTGTATGCCATGCCGTTGGGAACGATATACTGTCCCTCAAACAGATCGATCTTGTGATCGTTGACGCCAATATACTTGATGTCCTTTGTAATGTTCATTTTATACCTCTCGTATTTTATTCAGTCTTTTTTAGAAGCATTTGCCGCTGCGACAATCCTCGGCGGAGCCGCCGCGATAGCAAAGCTCATTGGGGCACTGCCCTGTTTTGGTAAATTGCAGAATATTCTCTATGGTCGTCTCGGCAATGTTGGAGAGTGCCTCATTCGTCAGGAATGCCTGGTGAGATGTGACGATAACGTTAGGCATAGAGATCAGTCGCGCCAGAATATCATCCTCGATGATGTGCCCCGAGAAGTCCTCGAAGAAGAAATCGGATTCTTCCTCGTAAACGTCGAGACAAGCCGCTCCCACGTGACGGGATTTGATAGCCGCAAGGAGTGCCTCGGCATCGACCAAAGCTCCGCGCGAGGTGTTGATGAGTACCACACCGCGACGGCACTGTGCAAGCGATTTTTCATCGATGATGTGATAGGTCTCGTCGGTCAGGGGGCAATGCAGAGAGATGATGTCACTTCCCGCAAAGAGCTCGGGCAGATCGACGTAGCGGATCGTGTCTCCATTGTCAAGCCCCTCGGCAGGAAATTTATCGTATGCCAGCACTTTCATTCCAAATCCGCGGCAGATGTCCATAAATACACGTCCGATCTTACCCGTGCCAATGATGCCAACGGTCTTGCCGTGCAGGTCAAAACCGGTCATATTGTTCAGACTAAAATTGAAATCGCGCGTGCGAATATATGCCTTGTGAATGCGGCGAATGGATGTGAGAAGCATCGCCATTGCGTGCTCGGCAACCGCGTAGGGCGAGTATGCAGGAACGCGCAAAACGTGAATCTTTCCAAAAGCATAGCGCATATCCACATTGTTAAAGCCCGCACAACGCAGCGCAACGATGCCAACCCCCATCTCGCAAAGACGGTCAATGACAGCAGCGTTAACGGTGTCGTTTACAAACACGCAA
This sequence comes from Eubacteriales bacterium, assembly GCA_045594745.1. Taxonomy (GTDB): domain Bacteria; phylum Bacillota; class Clostridia; order Oscillospirales; family CAG-272; genus UMGS1865. The sequence goes on along the minus strand of JAZNZC010000097.1, from coordinate 359 downwards.
ACGCCGTCACAACCGTGGGCGAGATCAACGGTGTCCTCGTTGAGCTTGGTCTCAAAATATTTGAAGCGAATACCCGAATTTTGAGCAATCGCCTCAAAGGATTGCCTATCGTAAGGCTTGGTATCAAAAAAAGCAAATTTCATTCTTTTTTGGGGTTCTCCTTATAAATTGGATATGTACAATTATATTATACCAAAAAACATACCTGCTTTGCAATATCTTTTCAAAAAAAATGGAAAATTTTATAAATTTTTTCTACAACAATTTTATTATTATCCGTTTTTTAACTCTCTATTCTCTCCCCCGACCTGCGCGTTAGCGCACAAGGAGCGCCCGTCGTGTTGTTTTAACACGACGGG
>JAZNZC010000096.1:0-18197 GCA_045594745.1 Eubacteriales bacterium | reverse complement strand
GATATGGCGGTAGAGCTTTGCAAGGCTCTCGGACAATAAGCCTATGAAGACGTTAACAGAGCGCGAACGCATCCTGCGTACCTACCGTCATCAAGAGGTCGACCGCATTCCTATGCTTGATTCCGCTTGGGATGGGACGATCCGCAGATGGCAAAACGAGGGAATGCCCCAAAACGTATCTTGGGTAGATTATTTTGGCTTCGATCATCAAATTCGCGTGGGAACCGATAATTCCCCGCGCTTTGCACAAAAGGTATTGGAGGAAAATGATCGATATAAGATCGTGACTACCCAATGGGGTACCACGCAAAAACGATTTCGCGAGCTCGACTCCACCCCCGAAAATTTGAATTATTACTATGATTGCTCCGAGCGGTGGGAAGAAGCCAAGCAGGCAATGCTCACCTATCACGAGGATCGCATTCCGTGGGATTATCTCAAAAAGAATTATCCGCGCTGGAAGGCGGAGGGCAGATTTTTACAGCTCACTGTCTGGTTTGGCTTTGACGTGGCGCATTCTCATATGATCGGCACCGAGAATTTTCTTATAGGTTTGCTTGATGAACCCGAATGGGCAACCGATGTCTTTGACACGTATCTGAAGACCTCTCTCGATCTTTGCCAACGCATATTAGATGCCGGCTACGAGTTCGACGGTGTATTCTGGTATGATGATATGGGATATAAAGGAACCCCCTTCTTCTCGCCGCAAATCTATCGCGAGCTTTTACAGCCCTACCACAAAAAGGTGGTTGATTGGGCACACGAGCGCGGCATGGTTACCGAGTTGCACTCCTGTGGTTTTATCGAGCCCCTTTTGCCCGATATTATCCAAACGGGTGTGGAAATGCTCAATCCCTTGGAGATCAAGGCGGGTATGGATCCGCAAAGGCTTAAATTCACTTGGGGCGATAAGCTTGCCTTCCACGGCGGTATCAACGCCCAGCTTTGGAACGATATCGACCGCGTAAAAGCGGAAATGGAGCGTATCATACCACTGATGAAGGAGGGGGGCGGCTATATTTTTGCATCCGACCACTCCATTCCCAACTCGGTCTCTTTTCAAAACATGAGGGAGATCGCTGCCCTTGCACATAAGCTTGGGAAATACTGATGCACCCATTTAAGGAGGAAATACAAATGACCGCAAGAGAAAGATGCCTCAATATTTTGCATTACAAGAAGGCAGACCGTATGCCTGCCGTTCACTTCGGCTATTGGAAAGAGCTGCTTGACGAATGGGCAGAGCAGGGACACATTTCCCACGAGCTTGCCAAAACCGCGGGAGCCGACGGCTCCGAGGCGCAAAAAGAGCTTGATAAGATCATTGGCTGGGATTGCGTTTGGGGGCATAGCGTAAATATACATACCGGTCTGTATCCTTACTTTGAACGTAAGGTTTTAGAGACTCTCCCCGACGGCACGCAACGCGTGCAGACCGGAACGGGTGTAATTGAAAGGATCAAGCCCGGCATCGCTTCTATTCCTTCGGAGGACGATTATCTGCTCAAGGACAGAGAAGCTTTTGAGAAGTTTTACCGCTTTCGAATGCAATATGTCCCCGAACGCTACAACACCACGTATTTTGAGACCTTTAACGAAACGCGCGATAAGACCGTGCCCATTGGCATCGGGCTTGGCAGTGTTATGGGGAACATCCGCGACATCTGTACGGTTGTGGGGATGAGCTATCTGATGTACGACGAGGACGAGGATCTGTTTGCCGACATTGTTGATACCTATGCCGAGATGCAATACAAATGTGCCGAGGTAACGCTCGCTACGGGAGCACAATTCGATTTTGGACACTATTGGGAGGACATCTGTTTCAAAAACGGACCTCTCCTCTCTCCCGAAATTTTCGACGAGCTTTGCGCCAAGCATTACAAGCGCCGCAATGACCTTTGCCACAAGTATGGCATCGACATCATCTCTCTTGATTGCGACGGCGTCACCGAAAAATTGATCGGCACGTGGCTTGAGAATGGCGTCAACGTTCTATTTCCTATTGAGGTTGGCGTTTGGGGCGATCAATTTGAGCCTGCACGCAAAAAATACGGAGAGAGCCTTTTGGGTGTTGGCGGTATGGATAAGACCGCGCTCCGAAAGGACAAGGCGGCAGTAGATGCCGAGATTGAGAGAATGAAGCGTCTTGCCTCTATGGGCGGCTTTATTCCTTGCCCCGACCACCGCTTGATGCCCGGCTCAAAATTTGAGCTTGTGCAATACTATGCAGAAGAGATCAAAAAGATCAAAGTTTGATTTGGGAGTGAATAGAAATGACAGGAGCAGAGCGAGTTCGCAATACCATTTTAGGACTTCCAACCGATCGTCAGCCTATTTACGGATGGGTGGCGTGGAACCTACGCGACCAATTTGCCGCCACGTGGGGAAGTCCCGAGGCGTTTGAGGATCACTACGAATTTGATGCCGCGCACATTTTCGGTCATCCTTGTCCCTACGACAAGGCACTTGTTGAGCGCTTGAGAGTAGAAAACGATGAACTCACCCCCGATCTTTTGCTCGAGGAAGAATTTTTTATCTCCCCCAAAAAGGGAGATTATACCGCTCTCAAAAACGCCTTTGACTATCACAAATCCAAAGGACGCTTTTGCTACGTGCAAACGCCCGGATTTTTTGAGTTTTTCAACGAGGTGTTCGGTATTCAAAATCAGTTGATGTATCTGCTTTTGTATCCCGAGGAGCTTGGCGAGCTTTATCGCCGTCAAGCCGATTGGATCATCGAGTTTGCCGATATCTGCATCGATATGGGAATGGATTGCATCCACATCTCCGACGACTGGGGCTCACAGCGTGACTTGATGTTCGCGCCTGATCTTTGGCGCGAGCTGATTAAGCCCAATTTCAAACGTGTTATCGATCATGTACATTCGCGCGGTGTATTTGTCAGCCTGCACTCCGACGGTTGCATCGATAAGATTACCGACGATCTTGCCGAGATCGGTATTGATATGGTGCACCCATGGCAGGAAAGCGCGGGAATGTCGTATGACACCTACATCGAAAAATACGCTGACAAATTTGCTATTCTCGGCGGTCTTTGCGTACAATCCGCAGTTGGGATTCTTCCGCAGGCAGAACTGCTTGCTGAAATTCGGCGCGTGTTTGCAAAAATGCGCGGTCGCCGTTGGGTTTGCTGCACCACGCACTTTGTGCAATCGCATTGCAAAATGGAGGATCTCAATGCCGCCTACGATCTTGTTTACGAGCTGGCAAGAAGCGAGATTTGATTTTGATTTTCGAGGAAGAAAAAATGTCAAACTACAATATGAAACAATGGGTGGCTGATTTTATCGGCAACCACCCCAAAAAGCCGATGCCGATCCTTTCTTTTCCTTCTGTGAGCCTGCTTGGCATCAGCGTGTGCGAGTTGATCTCAAATAGCACCCTGCAAGCACGCGGAATGCAAGCCGTGGCAGAGAATACCCCTGCGGCGGCATCGGTCAGCTTTATGGACCTTTCTGTCGAAGCCGAATGCTTTGGCGCGACCGTTACCGTCACCGACGATGAGGTGCCCACCATCAAAGGGCGCATCATCAATGATGCGGACGAGGCAGAGGCACTGGCTGTTCCTGCGGTTGGCAGCGGCAGAACGCAAATTTATCTTGATGCTATCAAAAAAGCGAAGGAGTTTATCACTGATCGCCCCGTTCTTGCGGGTATAATCGGGCCCTTTTCGCTTGCGGCACGTCTTTTTGACGTCTCCGAAATTATGATGGATTGCTATGACGATCCCGATATGGTGCACGCGGTGCTCCAAAAATGCACGCAGTTCCTCACCGCTTATGCCAAGGCTTATCGCGAGGCAGGGGCTAACGGCATTGTGATGGCAGAACCCGTAGCAGGGCTTCTCTCGCCCTCGCTCGAAGAGGAATTTTCGGCACCTTACGTCAAGCAAATCGTTGACGCGGTGCAAAACGATGACTTTATCGTCATCTACCACAACTGCGGCGACAACGTGCCCAAAATGCTTCCGTCCATTCTTTCTACGGGTGCCGCGGCGTATCATTTTGGCAATGTCGTAGATATGGAAAAGGATATCCTCAAAAAAGTTCCTGCCGACGTGCTCGTGATGGGCAACATCGACCCTGTGGGCGTGTTGCGCATGGGTACGCCCGAGTCGGTTCGCGAGGCGACTACCGAGCTTCTCAAAAAATGCACACTGTATCCCAATTTTGTGCTGTCCTCGGGCTGCGATATGCCACCCAAAACACCGTGGGAGAACATCAATGCTTTCTTTGCGGCGTCAGAGGATTTTTATAACAAATAAAGGACGAACTATGATAACCTTTGATCAAATCGAAAAACTGTTTGCATTTAACACGCAGGGGAACTGTTGCCTTGAAATTGAATTTTCAATAAGGGGAAGTGACAAATTCGACAATTGTTGGATGGGGAAATTGTTTGACAAAAAGACAAAAAAAGACGTCTATTGGTTCGGTTTAACTGCCGACGGTAGCAATGCATTTGACTATCCAACCTTCGAAGAGTTTGCATCGGCAAAGGTGTTTGACGGCAAATCACTTGCTCAAATTTGGGAAGAAGTAACGGTTTTGACGGTTGACGGTTGCGATCCCGAAGATCCGTACGTTGCAAATAGGATGAAGAAACAAATGAAGTCTATACTCATCACCGGTGCCGCCGGCGGTATGGGACGCGCTACCGCATCCTTGTTTCAAAAACAGGGCTGGCGCGTGTTTGCTCTTGACCGCGTGGCAATCGAACAAGACGAAAATATTTTTTCCATTGTGGCTGACTTGACAAACGAGGAAAGCACCCAAGCCGCTGTCAAAACAGTCGCACAAATGACCGACAGACTCGATGCCATCATTCACTTTGCAGGTGTTTATATGCTCGATTCTCTTGTGGAAATGTCCACCGAAGCGTATGAGCGTATATTCGATATCAACGTACGTGGTGTCTTTTTGGTCAACAAGCACTTTTTGCCGCTGCTTGATAAGGGAAGTCGCATCCTTATTACCACAAGTGAGCTTGCACCTCTTGATCCGCTTCCGTTTACGGGCATTTATGCCATCACCAAAGCCGCGCTTGATAAATATGCTTATTCCTTGCGTATGGAGCTTCAGCTTTTGGACATTTCTGTTTCCGTTCTGCGCGCAGGCGCAGTTGAGACGGGGATGCTTGGTGCATCCACCACCGCTCTCGACCGTTTTTGCGAGGGGACAAAGCTTTATTCCTGCAACGCAAAGCGTTTTAAGGGCATCGTAGAGAGCGTTGAGGCGAGGTGTGTTCCGCCCGCCAAAATTGCAGAGAAGTGCGCACGGATACTCAAAAAGCGAAACCCCAAATTCGCATACAGCATCAATCGCAATCCCTTGCTTTTGTTGCTGAACGTTCTCCCGCGCCGCTGGCAGTTATGGGTCATCAAGCAGGTCTTGCGCTGAACATTTTTTCATTTGTGAGGTAACACAATGCTGAAAAAACTATATGAAAAAAGCAATATTTGGTTTGCGGTTGCGTGGATCATCGCCTACTGTGTGTTGTTATCGGTAGGGGATTCGCTTTCGGATGTTGCCGGCATCCAAAAGTCGGTCACACTTCCCATAGCGCTGTTGCTTTCGATTGTTTTGTTCTTCTTTTTGAAGAAAAATGATCTCTGCGAGGAATACGGGCTGTGCCGTCCGAAAGCATCTGCACGCGCAATGCTGTATTATTTGCCTATTCTCTTGATGCTGACTGCCAATTTGTGGTTCGGTGTTACGCTCAATTACGGAGCCATAGAAACTGTGCTTTATATTTTGGCGATGTTCGGTGTCGGCTTTTTGGAGGAGGTCATCTTTCGCGGACTTTTGTTCGGCGCGATGAAGAAAGAGAATCTTACATCCGCCATTATTGTTTCCAGCGTGACCTTTGGCATCGGACACATCATCAATCTTTTCAATGGCTCGGGGGCAGATCTTTTACCCAATCTTTTGCAGGTGATTTATGCCACCGCGGCAGGTTTTATGTTTATTATGGTGTATCACAGGAGCAAAAGCCTCATTGCTTGCATCGTCGCGCACGGGCTTTTCAACGCCATCAGCGTTTTTGCAAACGACAGCCTGACAAACGAGCAGCGCATTCTTTCCTGCATTCTGCTCACCGTTATCACAGGTGGATATGCGACCTATCTTGCATTGACAAACAGAGAAAAACGAGAAGACAAAATCAATTTACAATAAGCACATTTTTGCAAAAAGCAATGCCGACGGGGAAGGTGGATTTCCCGTCGGCGTTTTGATCTCGTTTTGATCTATCAATAAAAATGAAAAAAACTCTTGACAAATCCCCAAAAGTGTGCTATAATAGTCGCAATCTTGAAAAAAGGAGGATCTGAACTCGACATGGACGGCGACAGTAGCGGCGAAGCGAACTGTATCCCTTTGAATCGAATTTTGTTATGTTAGCGGCACATCTACACTGCACAGGACAGGGTGGGTGCGCCTTTTTGTGTCTATTTTTGGCACAAGATCGATAAAAACATACTTAGATTTTATTTTTAGGGAGGATATTGAACTTTATGATACTACAACAGTTGTTACTACAACTCATACTTATTTTACTGAATGCCTTTTTTGCGGCTACGGAGATCGCATTGCTCTCTGTCAACGAGAAAAAAGTACGTTCTCTCGCCGACGAAGGCGATAAAAAAGCCAAAAAGTTAATTAAAATTATTGATGACCCCACAAAGTTCTTGTCTGCTATTCAGGTAGGCATCACACTTGCGGGCTTCCTCGGCTCTGCGTTTGCAGCAGATAACTTTGCCGATAAGCTGACCGGATTTATCGTATCGACCTTTAAGGTTGCGGATGCATACGTCGGCACGATCGATACGATTGCGGTCATTTTGATCACCTTGATACTCTCCTACTTCACACTTGTTCTCGGCGAGCTTGTTCCCAAGCGTATTGCTATGAAGCACAAGGAAAAGCTGGCTAACGGTGTGTGCGGTATTATTTCGGCTTTGACGACTGTTCTAAAACCCATCATTTGGTTTTTGACTGCATCCACAAATCTTGTTCTCCGTCTGTTTGGCATCGATCCTCACGAAAAGGACGAGGCTGTTTCGGAGGAGGACATCGTGGTCATGCTTGATGCAGGTGCGGATGAAGGTACGCTTGACAAGGATGATATCGAATACATCAAGAACGTGTTCAAGCTGGAGCGTCTTTCTGCCGCAGATGTTATGACACAGCGTAATGCGGTTGTTGCCATCCCCGAGGACATATCCGAGGAGGAACTCCTTGCTATCATTGAGGAAGAAGGGTATTCCCGTATTCCCGTGTATTCCGATAGCGCCGATAAAATTGTCGGTGTCCTTCACACACGCAATTATCTGCTCAAGAGAAGCGCTCCCGATTTCAAGCTGCAGGATGTTTTCCTCACTCCCGAGTTTGTTCCCGAAACCATCCATTTGGATGCACTTTTCAAGGATATGCAAAGCAACCGCACGCACATGGTCCTTGTTGTTAACGAATACGGACAAATGTCCGGCATTGTAACGATGGAGGATATTATCGAGGAGCTTTTGGGCGAAATATGGGACGAACAGGATGAAGCCATAGAGTCGATTGCTTTGATAGAAGAAAACAAATACCGCGTACTTTCCAGTGTCTCCATAGATGAGTTCTTTGAATACTTCTCTCTTGAAAGTAGTGACGAGATCGAGTCCAATACCGTAAACGGATGGCTTTCCGAGGTGTGCGGGAATATTCCTGAGGTCGGCTTTGCGTTTGATTATGCCAATTTGCATATAGAGGTGACGGTAGCCGACGAGCAAATGACACATGAAATCTCTGTTGAAGTGGTTCCTCAGATGGATGAGGACGAAGAAGACAAGGAAGACGATGATGAAAAATCGGACGACTAAATAAAAACAGACGGGCAAGCAACCATGGTTACTTGCCCGTCTTTATAAAATAAAGGGCGAAAAAGTCACAAAAACACGAAAAAAAGAAAAAACAAAAATATTTTTCAAAAAGGGCTTGACAAACGCGCGCGAATTTGGTATAATAACAAAGTCGCAGATGCTGGTATGGCTCAGTCGGTAGAGCACGTCATTGGTAATGACGAGGTCATCAGTTCGATTCTGATTACCAGCTCCAATAAAGCAACCCAATCGGGTTGCTTTATTTTTTTGTTCTCTTGACACCTTTTGTCGAATATGATAAAATAAATGCGAAGCAATTAAAATGTAAACAAATTTTGAAATTTTCAAAAAACGCTTGACTGTAAAGCAACTTGATAGTGTATAACGGATACGGAGGTGACAAAAATGACCATTAAAGAAGTAGAACAGTTGTTATCCGTATCGCGTGCCAATATCCGCTTTTACGAAAAAGAGGGATTGCTTACAACAACGCGAAAAACAAACAATTACCGCGATTACAGCGAAGAAAACGTTCAGGAACTGAAAAAGATCATTCTTTTTCGCAAATTGGGTTTTACGATCGACGAGATCAAGCAGTTGCAGGGCGGACAAATTCATTTGACCGATGCCGCCGCCGAGAATATTGCCCGCCTTGAAAAGGAGATTGAAAATCTTGAGGGGGCATTGAAGCTTACAAAAAGAATTGCCGACGAGCAAACCGATTTTGATGCCGTGGATGAAAATTATTACTTGGGTGTTTTACAATCCGAAGAAAAGGACGGCGCGGCATTCAAGGATATTTTGAAGGACTACTTGATGTTTGAATTGGATCAATTTGACCAAATGTGGAAACGGGTCTTTGTTCATGATTTCAAAGAGTCCAGAAGAAAGCACGGCTTGCCGATTGCTGTCGCCATCCTGTTGCTGATATGTGTTGTGCGAGGGCTCGCTGTGAAATTCATTTGGCAGGGAACGTTTTGGGATGGGTTTCTCCATCCGTTTGCGTTGTCCATATTTGTTTTTGTTATTACCACCATTTTCTATATCCTTGCAAAGAAAGCCCCCAAAGTAGGTGCTGTTGTTGCAGAAATTTTGCTTGTGTTGTCGGTCCTCTTTTTGGGTGGCATTGCTCTGCTTATCATTGTTTTACTTTTGAATTCGTTTTTTCATTTTTGGTTTTGAAAATGTCGAATGTTTTGCTTTTTCTTGACTTTTCGTCGTTTTTGTGGTAGAATAAATGCGATAATTCAAACGAGAAAGGAGCGATGGCGGTATGTTTGACGCGAAGGATATCTTTGAAGAATTCCTTTCCTTGGTTTTAGCAGATGCGGATATTAACGCAATAAACATTCCTGCCGAAGAGTGTTTCAATCCACCGTTGTTGTTTGACCTTGATAAGGCGAACCTTGCGTATCACCAAAATCAAGACGCGTTTTTGAATACGTATAAAACTGCAGTTGCTTCTTTTTTAGAAGTCACAAAGAATGACGATAGCTCCAATGTTGCACAACATTCGCTTGTTTTGTTAAAACTTGTCGATATCAATGTTTCTTTTGGTCTTGATTCTCAACTGTTGGCTGATTTATTGATCGCTTTATCAAACAAAATTGAGTTGCTTGAAACAACGTATGCGAGTCACATATACGGTGATTATTTCTGGGGAACAAGAATAGGCACTAATGTGAGTCTAATGATTGATCACATATTAACGCGCGAGTCTTACCGATTGGAGTCAAACCTGACGCAAACCATAATCATTGATGCGATTTCTCAAATCCCTGTAACCAATACCACCCTCGCGGCATGGAATTATTTCTGCTTGAAGCATTATGGAAAGAAGCCCTCCAAAAAGGTGACGCAAGCAAACAAGGCTTGCCTCTTGTATGACCGTTTGGTGGGGAATGGAATGAAAGAGTTGTTGCTTAACAACACACAAGAAAAAGTTGAAAAAAAACTAAAGCCTTTTGATAATGTGGGATTGCAAGACGTATGTGAAAAAATCCTTGCCTTTTATTCTTGCAAAACGGGGAATGAGAAGAGACGTTTTTTATCCCGCGGTATAGAGGATTTTATAGAATATTCCGAGATGATAAACAGTTTGAATCGCTTTTTGGTAGATTGATAAGTCCTTTGGCTTTATCAGAACCTCATTATTCTATTATCCTCTTGACACTCTGTGGCAAATTATGCTATAATAATACAGAAAACGACAAAAAGAAAGGACTTCAAAAGTGGAAAACAAGAAGCCCCAAAGCGCGCCTGCTCCTGCAAAAGCACCGACGCAACCTGCGTCCCCAAAGGCCGCGCAACCAGCACAAAAGAAGCCGAATATCGAAGTGAGGATGGAGAGTGCCGCCAAGCCCTCCCCCATTAAAACGCAAGCACCTGCGGCAAAAGCATCCGCTCCCAAAACGCTTGCCGCAAAGGTATCTTCCGCGCCCAATACCACGATCCCTACTCCAAGGCCTAAGACCAAGGCAGAGCCGTTTCCCGAAACTGCACCTGCGCTCAAAGAGCAGATCAAGGCATCCGAGCAGCAAGCCACCAACGGCGGAGCATTTATCAAATTGGCAACCAAGGGCTTTGTTATTCAGTCTTGGCAGTTGGCGCTTGCCGCTGCCGTTGTGTTGGCTTTGGTGACGGGTGCTGTTTTCCTGGGGACGACATTGGGCGGTGACAAAGGTCCCGATCTGGATGACTCTGCAATCGATTACGATTGGATCTTATCCGACGGCAATTCTACAACTCCGGGCGGCATTATCTTGCCGGGATATCCCGAACTGACATTCCCCGCAGGAGAGAGCAGAATTGAGCTCGTTTTGCCAAATCCTCTGAACAATCCTTGCTATTTCCGTTATACGCTGACCGTTGTTGAAACAGGTGAGGTGTTGTATCAATCAAAGTTGATAGCTCCGGGACAAGCGGTACTCGCCGCCGACCTCAGCCGCGCCCTGCCTGTGGGAACCTATACCTTGCGTATTATGATCGACACTTTCTCTCTTGCTGACGGCACTACTCCGATGAACGGCGGTGTGCAAGAGGTAAAATTGAATGTAAAATAATCTTGAAATAAAAAACACAAGGCTTTTGCAGGTCGCAAAAGCCTTGTGTTTTTTGCTTGGACGGTGCCTTCGATGTTCCATTTGATAGCAAAACAACGCTCTTAGCGGATGGGGTCTTGGTGGGTCTCGCTGCGGCTCGGTCCCGACACGGTTCTAACAGCCCACTGGGCTGTTATTCATTGCCGTGTCGCCGCTTCGCTACCCAGCCGCTCGCGAGAGCAAGAACGAGGTCTTGTACCTCGCGCCGACTGTCTGTTTGTAGCTTTGGAGTTTTCTTTTATAATTTTTGTTAGAGAGTTCTTGAAAGAGGTGTGGGGAAAACTTCTTATAAGAAGTTTTCCCCACAATCTTTCACTCACTAACCTTCCAAAACTTCATCCATTCTTGGTAGCCGTTCTGCTTCGCATATTTGCGAATGAAGGGGCGTTCCAAGAAGCGCTTAAAACGAAAGAAGAGATTGGTCTTATCCTTAATGGGTGGTACGATGATGGCACGCAGTCCGATATGCTTGCCTGCAAAGCAATCGGTCAGGAGCTGGTCGCCGAGCATGGCGGTTTCTGCGTGGGTTGCTTCATAGGCTTCCATTGCGCACTCCAACGTACCTGCAAAGGGCTTGTGGCTATTGGGGTAGGCGAATATTCCAAAGGTTTCAAACAAAGGCTTTGCAAAGCGTTCTACACGCTCTGTGCCGTTGTTGGAGATGAGAGCGGCATCAATACCTGCTTTTTCCAATGCTGCAAACCAATCGAGAATTCGCTCATCGGGGTCTGGTTGTTCGTAAGGTGCAAGAGTGTTGTCGATGTCGATGAAAAGCACGCGCACGCCGATGGATTGCAAAAACGCAGGTGTGACCTCATCAAAGGTGGCGAACATATAATCAGGCACGAGATAATTTTTCATAATATTCTCTCTTTCCGTTGTTTTTCATTTCAGTATAGCATATTTTTGGAAAAAATACAACCCTTAAAAAGGGAGCTGTTGCAGGAGGGTGAAGCCCGCAACAGCTTTTTTCTATATGACGCGCAATGCTTTCCAATAACAGCTTCCGTCGCTTCGTTTTACAAAAACGGCGGTGTAAGGGGTGGAGGCCTCTCCGTCGGCTGTCAGGATAAATTGCATGCGGTAGGTATGTTCGGTTTCATAAAGTTCGAGAATGGTTACCTCTGCAACACATTCGCGAGCCTGCATGGGGGAAGTATAATAGCCTGCGCGGGAGAGATAGGAAAATGCATCTCCCTCCTTGTGGCTGACCGACGTTCCGCCAAAGAAACGGAAAACAACGTTTTCAAAATCGTCTTTTGAGATCAGCGTTGCCGCCGAAAGATATGGGTAATCTCGTGCCACAGCATCAAGAGCCTCGCGGTTGCCCGTATAGCGACTGTAATCGTCGCGCAGCATATCGTTCAGGATCGCGTCGCGATAGATGCGAACAGCCTCGCTTGTGCCCGAGAAAGGGGTAAGATGGATGCTGTCACTGACAATGATGGTGACCATATTGGAAAGGAGTGAGGCGGCAGCACCGTCGGGTTGGAGCTGGCGCAGAGGAGCTTCTGCAAAATAGTCGTTTACGTCAAGCCCGAAAAGGCCGCGGATCCACAAAGTGTTCGGCCCTGCCATACAGGAGACCAAAAGCACACAGGAAAGAACAAGTAAAAGGATGGTGAGTCCCACGCGACGTGTATGTTTTTTGGTATGAGACACGTTTTGCAAAGACTTTGCCCTCCTTTCTTCTTTTTCACCTATTATTTTATCAAAACCGCAATATTTTGTCAATAGTTTTTTGGGAATTTTTTACCATATTTAGTATATTTCCAATTTTTTATTTCACAAGATATATGAATTTGTCGTATATTTGAGAGGACTTTGTCGTATGCGACGCAAACATATGACATTTTTTCATTCCAAAGCAACTATTTACTTCTTGCAAGCGGACTCCAAACGGCGGCACAAAAGGTGTTCGGTGGAGAGGAGCTTGGAGAAAACCGAGCGCACCACGCGATCCTCGGTGCGGCCCATCAGGGTCTCGTAGCAATCAATGTTGCGGCGGCGTTCCCAAAGTGCCGAAAGAGCAGGGGAGCCTTGATTTCGCGAGGCGACGGAGGAGCGTTTGTGATAAGGATAGCGCGGCGCTTTTTGTCCGTCTGCCTCCCCGAGAGCGAGAAAAAGCTCACCCAAAAGTCGAAAACGTTCAAGATCCTTCTCTGCAAGCTCTTCAAAAAGATCGGAGAGCGCGGTGTCGCTGTCCTTGAGGATGAGACTGCGGTAGATGTTGTCGGAAATACTGAAAAAGGCATCGGAGCAACAGGTGTAAAGAGAGGCGGCAAGTCTCGTATCGCGACAGACGCAACCGCGAAGAGATGGACGAAAGGGCGGGTAGTGGATGTATTCGTTCTTTTCAAAATCAGGCATAAAATTATTCCCCCTTAATAATCTTTCCTTATCAGCCTATGCGAGAGAGAAAAAAGAGTGAAAGCGTTGTGTTATTCTACTTTTGCCGGGGGCGACGTCCTCGACAAGGTAAATAAGCACTTGACAAAACCACAATTTTTGATATAATTATGTGTAGAGACTATAGAGAGGAGACGCCCGAATGAGCCGTGATTATCCGCCCCTGAAGCGGAAAAAACAAAAAATAAAAGACGGCCGCGAATGGGTCGTCGCCAAATATAGTTATATCCCCGCAATCGTCATTTTTGCCGCGGCGGTGTTCAGCCTTGCTTTTTGGAATGATGGTGGGGGTGTTATCGCACTCGTTTTGGCTGTGTGTGGCATTCCGTTCCTCGTTGCCGCACTCAACTGCCGCGTGACGATGAATAGCGAGCAGATTACCGTGCGCAACTTTTTCCGCATTTCCAAGACCTATTTGTTTGACGAGATAGAATCTTGGAGAGAAAATACGCATTATGTCTATCTTTATCCCGTCAACGGTCGACGTATTTGTGTGCGAAACGATGATGAGGTAGACGAAGGCATGGAAAATTTATCTCTGCAACTCGAAAAGCGTCGCGTTAAGAAACGCGAGGGGGAGAGCGACTCCAAACTCTATGGTGGAAATTGCTCGCGTCCTGTGCAAATGACACTATTTTTGGCAGGGATGTCACTTGTTCTGCTTGTATTTGTTGCCGCTTTTTTAGGTGGACTCCGACACCTTTTCCAAAAAGAAGAGAATTTAAAGAGAAAGAGCTTTGTCGTAGTCGATGTGCATGTATCTGAAAGCCATGTGTATTTGTATGGGGATGCAGAGACTTTCTACAACTTCAATCAAACCGATCTTCCTACATACGATTGGAGTAGGTTGACGGGAACACGCATTACCGTTTTGACAAACGACGTGGCAGGGGTGTGGGCGCTGTACGATCGATACGGCAACGAAGTGTTTGGTTTTGAGGACTATTATAATGCCAACAAAAGAGGGGCTATTGTTATGACGGTTATATGCGGATTGCTCGTTCTCATTCCGCTGACGTTCCTCGTAGTGGCCTTTCTTGCATATAAAGATCCTGATAAGCATCCCGAGTTGTGGGTTTGGATGGAAACCTTGAGATTTGGGAAACGATATTAAATTGAATTTGTTATCAAAGTGAGGATAGAAATGAAAAAAGCAACGTTTGGACCCGGTGGAAACGGGGATTGGTTTTATTCCGAAGGAAAAAAGAGCACCCTGCAAGCACCGGGGTGGCTGAAAGAAAAAGGTCTTGATGCCTTTGAATACGAGGCAGGCAACGGCATTGCAGGTAGCGAAGCAACCCTGCGCGCCATTGGTGAAAAGGCTCGCGAGCATGGCATCCTGATGTCGCTCCACACGCCCTATTTTATCTCGCTTTCGGGTACAGATCCCGAAAAGAGACTCAAGAGCATCGACTATATTCAAAAGTCGCTGTGGGCGGCGGATTTGCTTGGCGCGGATACCATTGTCATTCATAGCGGCAGCGCCGCAAAGATCTCGCGAGAAGAAGCCATGGCACTCTCCAAAGACACGCTCGAAAAGGTAGCCGAAGCCGTTGGCGAAACTTCTATTCGTCTTGGCATCGAGACGATGGGCAAGGTTAATCAGCTCGGCACACTCCAAGAGGTCATTGAACAATGTAAGGTATCGCCCATCTATTCACCCGTGGTCGATTTTGGTCACCTCAATGCGCGTAACATTGGCGGATTGTTCCCCGATGTGGATAGCTACCGACGCGTGTTCGACGAAATCGGCACCGCACTTGGCGACAATTTTGCGCGCGATCTGCATTGCCATTTTTCCAAGATCGAATACACAGGAGCAGGGGAAAAGAAGCACCTGACCTTTGCCGATGAGACCTTTGGCCCCGTTTTTGAGCCGCTTGCCGAGGCAATCGTGCGCGAGGGCGTGGCACCGCGCATCATCTGCGAGTCCGCAGGCACACAAGCCGAGGATGCGCTCTTTATGAAGGACGCCTACCTGCACGCGCTGGGGGCGATAGAAGTCTAAAATGTTGTATTATAAATTAGTAGAAAGGACAAAGTTATGGAAAATTCAGTTGGAAAGATTATTATTATTGTGTTAATTATTGCAATAATAGCAGGTGGAGTTGTTTGGTTCGGTATGCAAAATGGTTTGCTTAATGAAATTTTGGGGGCATTGGTTACCACAACGTCCCAAGAAGAGGAAACGGAATCCACCACACCATTGGATGAACCGACAGAACCCACCGTACCACCAACTCTCAATTTAGAGTTTGCTATCAATGAGGACGGCAAGAGTTATTCTGTAATAGGACTTGGTGCTTGTACAGATGAAGAGATAGCGATCCCTGCCACTTATGAAGGATTGACTGTAACGAGCATTGGGAATGCAGCGTTCCAAGATTGTGGTGATTTGACAAGTATCACAATCCCCAATAGTGTAACAAGTATTGGCGATCATGCGTTTCAGGGCTGCGTTAGCATTAGGAGAATTACTGTACCAGATGGTGTAACAAATATTGGCGAAGGTGCATTTGCTGATTGCTATGCGTTGAGGAATATTACGCTATCAGAAGGTATAACAAGCATTGGCACTTTGGCGTTTGCCAACTGCAGTAGTCTTGAAAGCATTATGATTCCCGCTAGTGTTACCTACATCGGTGAGATGGCCTTCTCTAATAGTAGGCTGGAGAGTGTCACGTTTGCCGAGCATAGTCAACTTACAAAGATTGGTGTTAATGCGTTCTGCGATTGTAAAAGTCTCACAACCATTACCATTCCGGATAGTGTAACGATCATTGAGAAAGATGCTTTTGCTTATTGTGATAGCCTTACAAGCATTATAATACCTGACGGTGTTACCAGCCTTAATGGATTTAATAATTGCAGTCTCCTGAAAGATGTCACGATTCCCGATAGCGTGACGACCATTTGCCGTTTTGCATTTTACAACTGCACAAGTCTCGAAAATATTACTGTTCCCAACAGTGTGACAAACATCGGTGGCAGCGCATTTAAGGATTGTCATAGCCTTGAAAGTATCACTTTTTCAAACAATATAACGAGTATCGAAGACAATACATTTGAAAGTTGCAGCAGTTTGAAGAGTGTCATTATTCCCAATGGTGTGACAAGTATTGGAATATGTGCCTTCAGAGATTGCATTAACTTGATAAGTGTTATGATTCCCAATAGCGTCAAGCGTATTGGCGATCGTGCGTTTGAGGGGTGTATAAATCTGATGAATCTCACCGTTCCCGATAGCATTGAGGATATGGGAGATTGTGTGTTCAAGGATTGCGATAACCTTGTTCAAAATGATAATGGCGTTTTGTATGTGGGCAAGTGGGCAATCGATTGTGATCCCACGGTGACTTCTGTGATCTTGCGAGAAAACACAGTTGGCATTGGAGAATATACCTTTGCAAATTGTTATGATTTGACAAGCGTCACCATTCCTGATAGTGTAATAAATATTGATTCTCGCCTGTTTGAGAGGTGCGATAGTCTCGCAAGCATTACTGTTACCAAAGGTAACCCCGTATTCTATAGCAAAAATAATTGCATAATCGAAAAAGCAAGCAAGACGTTGATAGCGGGATGTAATTCGAGTGTTATACCTAACGATGGAAGTATCACAAGCATCGCTGACTTTGCATTCATATATTGCATGGGTCTGACAAATGTTACGATTCCCGAGGGCGTAATGAGAATCGGTATGGGTGCGTTTTTAGGCTGCAATAATTTGAAAAATGTTTCAATTCCCGATACTATTACGAGCATTGGTAGTTCCGCGTTCGAATATTGCTGTTTGAATTATAACACATATGACAACGCAATTTACGTGGGGAATTCTGGTAATCCGCACTTGGTATTGATGAAGGCTGTGTCGGAATCGATATCTTCCTGTACTATTCACAAAGACACAAAAATAATTTATAATGGAGCATTTGACGGTTGTGATAGTTTGACAAGTATCACAATTCCGAATGGCGTTTTGGAGGTGGGGAATTGGGCTTTTGGTAATTGTATCAATCTGAAAAATGTTACCATCCCTGATAGTGTTGTGAATATGGGTGCGTATGTGTTCAGTGGATGCGATAGCCTAACAAATATTACGATTCCAAACGGTGTTAGAAGCATTGGAGATAATATGTTCCAACGTTGCGGCAATCTTGCAAGCGTTACGATTTCTAATAGTGTGACGAGAATCGGCAGTTATGCGTTTATCGAATGCGGCAACCTGACAAGCATCACGATTCCTGACGGCGTTACAAGCATTGAAATGGGCGCATTTGAGGGCTGCAATAACCTTGCAAGCGTTACGATTTCTGATAGTGTGACGAGAATCGATGAGTATGTATTTTTTGGATGCAGTAGCCTGACGAGTATTATCTTTGAGGGGACTGTTTCACAATGGAAGTCAATTTTATTTGGTGATGAATGGAATTTCAATATTCCTGCGATAGAGGTCGTTTGCATAGATGGCACCGTTGCCCTGAATTGATCAAAGTTATAACACCCCCCCGACAGACCAAGAAATCTGTCGGGGGGTTGTGTTTTTCAGAAGATGTAACATAGAATCAGTAAGCCACCGAGACTCATTATGAGATCCCGCGGCGGCTTGCGCCTTGCGCTTTTGCCTCGCTCTTCGCTCAGCAAAAGTTCGACTTGAAATTGGTACAAAAATTAGAAAAAAATTAAAGAAATTAAATGACATTTTTGTTTAGAGCAACCATAGGGGCACAGTACCCGAGGGTACTGTGCGGGCGCTCATGGTTGTAATAATGTCGGTAAAATTCCATAATAAGCAT
>JAZNZC010000095.1:0-3755 GCA_045594745.1 Eubacteriales bacterium | reverse complement strand
TTGGTGGGGTAGCAGTAGAAGGAGTCGTTGTCGGTGGAAAGATCAAAGCAATCCTCGGGTTTTACATACACCCAATCGTATTCAATGTGCAGACTGTTGTTTTGAATGGGTAGGCGTTGCAGTCGGTATTCTTCGCCGTGGAACTCGCCTGTCAGCACAAATCCGTTCTCCTCGTCGTGGGTGACGTGTGCGGGACCGATGTGGTCGAATTTCCAACAACGGGGTTGCGTATAAACGTCTACGTCATCGCTGAAAGAATACTCTCCGCGCTCGATCTCGGCTTTGACTTGCTCGCGCTCCCACAAGAACCAATCGGGCACGTGTGAAAATTCGGTCTCTCCCTCGGTTGCCTTCAGCTCGCCATTCTCACAAAGCTCCCACTTTTTGCCGCAGGAGGTACAAAAGATGTGTGTCCCCTCGGAGGACATCGTCTCCTTCATACAATGCGGGCATTGGTAAAGGATCTTGTGCAATCCTTCCGCGCGGTAAGGCTCGGTGATAAGAATGTTGTTTTCCTTTTGATATTTGTATTCGTCATAGGTCAGCGCTTCGCGCAGATGCGCATTGATCTCCGCTACGCTCATTCGCTCGATCTGCTCGGGTGTGAGCGAAAGCGTTGCCACCGTGTGGTGCGGGACCTTACGCTTGTTGCGGAACGCCCAAAAAGGGGAGTGTAAATGGTTTCCGTGATGCACAATGGTGACTACGGGAACCTTTGCGCGCTTGACGAGTGCACCCATCGAATCGGGCATATATGAGGTGATTCCGCAAGGGGAGTAACGCGCCTCGGGATACATGCAAAGCACGTCGCCTCGTCGGAGAACGTGATAAATGGACTTAATGAGAGCGAGGTCGGTGATGTACTTACGTGTTCCGATCGCGCCGATGAGCTCCATCAGCCACGGGCGGCGGTAAAAGCCGTCAAGAGCGACCACGTTGTTGACTCTGTGAGGCGTCGTAATCAATGCCGTAAGCTCAAAATCGATAAAAAATTGATGGGCGGAAAGGATCATATACGGCGGCTTGAGACCTTCCATACCGACCTTTTCGATCTTATATTTCTTTCCGATGAGCATGATTTTGGAAAGTACCCAAATCAGCCAAACGATAAACAAGGGCTGACGAATGGGGCGCTTGGCATAGTTGTAGCGCTTTTTGTTTTTGTAGTTGACCTCGGTATATCTGTTTTGCGTCATAGAGCCTCCAGTGAATGTTGAATTTTTAGTAGTCACTCGCTCATTATAGCATATTTTGTCGAATAAATCAAGTCTTTTTTTCACAGCGTCAAAAAATGGATTGCATTTTGCGCCGTTTGGTGCTATAATAAGGAAAGAAAAATCAAGAGGGGGAATAATATGATCTTCTTATATATCCTTTTGACGGCACTTGTATTGGTGCTTGCCACGTCGCTTATTTGTTTTTTGAAGGTTTTTTATACCTCGCGCCGCGAGAAATGGCCCGAGTATCCCGTTCCGGCAGGAGAGATCTATGAGCCGCACCACGAGAGAATGATCGAATGGATCAAAGAGGCTCGTGCTCTTCCGCACACCGAGGTAAGTATTCGCTCATTCGACGGCCTCAAACTTTGTGGAACGTATTACGAATTCAAAAAGGGTGCGCCTATTGACATCCTCTTCCACGGCTATCACGGCTGTGCCGAGCAGGATCTTTCGGGCGGCGTTTACCGTTGCCAACGCTTGGGGCACAATGTCCTTATTGTCGACCACCGTGCCGCAGGCAAAAGCGAAGGACACGTCATCACCTTTGGCATCAACGAGAGCCGCGATGCCGCCGCGTGGGTGCAATATGTGGTGGAAAACATCGATCCCAACGCCAAAATTCTTCTTGGTGGCATTTCAATGGGCGCTGCGACCGTGATGATGGCATCGGCTATGGATCTGCCCGAGAACGTTGTGGGAACGGTTGCCGACTGCGGCTATACCTCGGCAAAAGATATTATCAAAAAGGTCATTCGCGAAATGCATCTGCCCGATAATCTTTTGTATCCGTTTGTGCGCCTTGGAGCGCGCATCTTTGGCGGATTTGATCCCGATGCCAACTCTCCCATCGCATCAATGCCAAACTGCCGCGTGCCCGTCATCTTCTTCCACGGCGACACCGATGCTTTTGTGCCTTTTGAAATGAGCGAAGCCAATTACACCGCCTGCGCCGCTCCCAAGCACCTCGTCATCACCCCGGGTGCTGGACATGGACTTTGTTTTCCCATTGATGTGGATACCTATGTAAGAGAAATTGAAGAATTTTTCAATCCTTTTTTAGAGGAGAAAAATTAACACGAAATAGGATAATCAAAAAAAGCAGTCGCTATTATGCGGCGGGTTCTAAAGGACAGTTTTATCTAATGAGATAACAACAGAATAGGCGACTACTGACAGAGGCTCCCTTGTGTAAAGGGAGCTGTCAGCGAAGCTGACTGAGGGATTGTTTTGGTGCAAATTTTAACTTTTACAATCCCCCCGTCACGGCTTATGCCGTGCCACCTCCCTTTACACAAGGGAGGCTTTTTGTTTGCCCGCAAATGCGCACTTACTCACCACTAATGTGGTGCTGCGATTATTCAACTATCAGTAGAAAATAAATACTCTATTCAAAAATTAGGTTATTGAACATTCCTACTTGATGTAGTATAATATAATTGTTTCCAAAAGGAGGATGTGCTTATGAATATCGGTAAAATTATAACAGATAGGCGAAAGTCGCTTGGATTAACTCAACAGGCGTTGGCGGAAAAACTCAATATTTCTTTTCAAGCCGTATCAAAATGGGAAAATGGTACTTCTTGCCCAGATGTCACCCTTCTTCCTAAACTTGCGTTAGTTTTGAACGTATCTATTGATTCCTTGCTTGGCTATCCGTCGCAATCGTTAACCGAATATGACAAAAAATACAATGCAGAGGGATATTATTGGGGAATAAAACCCAATAATCTTTGTTATGAGATTATGCGCATTAAGCCTCCGATCAAACCGTATAAGGTGCTTGACATCGGGTGTGGCGAGGGCAAGGATGCTGTGTTCCTCGCACGAAACGGATATAAGGTAACAGCTTTCGATGTTTCGGAGCAGGGACTATCTAAAGCGCGTGAGCTTGCTGATAACTGTAACGTGAAAATAGATTTTTTCAAAGCAGATGTGCGCGATTTTAGGCTTGAAAAGGATTTTGATATAATTTTTTCAAGCGGTGTATTCCAATATATTCATCAAGAACAGCGCAGAAATTTCATTGATAGCCTTAAGGCGCATACCACAGTAAACGGTATAAACGTTATAAATGTTTTTGTAAGAAAACCCTTTATTCCGTTGCCACCAGATATTGAAGAAAGTGAAATCACAGCAGGAGATTGGAATTCAGGAGAGCTATTTATGTATTATCACGATTGGCTATTCCGAAAAAATGAAGAAAAGATTTTTGATTGTAACAGTAGCGGTATTCCACATAAGCATTGTATGGATGTGCTGATTGCGGAGAAAATTTAATACAACGAGCCTCGGCAAGGAAACTCCCTGCCGAGGCTTGCTTTTTGTTTTTGATTTAGTTAACTGTCCTTTAGCATCCGAGGCATAAGACGACTGCTTTTTCTATGAGAGTGCTTTTTGGAAAGGGTACGGGAAAAGCTTTTTCGCGAAAAAGGTTTTCCGGTACCCTTTCCAAAAAGCACTCTCATAGAAAAAGCAGTCGTCTTATGCCACGGATGCTAAAGGACAGTTAACTAAATCAAAAACAAAAAGCAAGCC
>JAZNZC010000094.1:0-2568 GCA_045594745.1 Eubacteriales bacterium | reverse complement strand
TCGCCCGTATCTCCGTCGGGGATAGGAAACACGTTTAAGTCGTTGATCTCCTGTGCGTGTGTTTTCAGATTGGCAGCCCCCGAGCTGATCATTCTGGCGAAAAGAATTCCGTCAAGTACCGTCATGTCAATCTCCTATTTTGTAAGTAACTTCTTGTCCATAGCCCCAAATACCGACCGCATCGGGGCCGATGGATGCGCCGATGATCGCTCCGATATATCCGACCTCTACGTCAATGCAGGGGATCTCTCTCTTGATGATTTCAACAAGGTTGTCAATCTCTTCCTTTGCACAATCCGCATGAGTCAGATAAATTGTCTGCTTTTCGGGCTCAATGATCGTAGATTTCAGCAAGGCAACGATCTCCTCAAAGGACTTCTGTCTGCCTTTGACCTTCTTGTATGCCGCCTGATCGCCGTTTGCGTCAGCAATAATGATCGGCTTAACTCCCATCAGATTGCCGAAGAACGCCGCCGAGCCCTTGACTCTGCCTGCGCGCTTGAGTGCATCGAGAGAGTGAACTGTGACGTACTGATTGACCTTTTTACGAATCGAGAGGATATGCGCTTCAATTTTCGTAGCGGATGCGCCGTCGTTTGCCATCTTTGCCGCTTCTATGGCGAGCATTCCTTCACCCATACTTGCGTTGAGCGAATCAATGCAGATGATTTTGCTTTCGGGATAGGTCTCCATCATCTTTTTCGCAATCATAAATCCGGTGTTGACAGAGCCGGAGGATTTAGAAGAGCATCCGATATAAACGATATCCATATTCTGCTTCAGATACAGCTCGAAAATGCGCTGAAATTCCTCTACAGACACCTGCGCGGTGGTAATGCGGTTTCCGTCTCTCATAATGTTATAAAGCGTGTGTACCTCGTCCTCGCTCCACGTCAGAAGCGCGGGAGATTCCACTCCGTTATAGACTGTTGACATTTTGGCATAGTCAATGTCATATCTCGCAAGCTGCTCCGCGGTCAGATCGGCGCAGGAATCGGTAATGATTTTTACGTTTTTCATAGTGAATTCTACCTTTCTTTATTTCATATTATTTTTTAATCTTTCGATTTCTTTGTCTTTGTTCCAAAGAAAGCTGAAGTGCATTTCCGTTCCGTTTTTGATCCTTTGCAGATTGTTTTTGTGCTTATAAAAGATAACTGCCGTTATCACGAAAAGCATCAAAGCGCCCCACAGATTCTTTTCCATTATTCCATAAACAATCGGAAAGACAACAGAAGCAGTCAGTGGAACGATACACAAATAGTCACTTACCAATACGACAACGATCTCAATGGCAAGCATAATCAAAAACACGCGCCAATCGAATGCAAGGATCATACCGCCGAGACAAGCAAGTCCTTTTCCACCCTTGAACTTCATATAAAATGGGAAAATATGTCCAAGAGAGCAAGCAACGGCAGTTACTGAAAAGGCAAGTGAAAAATCCGGCATCAGCTTTTGCGAAAGCCAAATGGCAAAAAAGGTCTTGGCGATGTCAAATAAAGCGCAAAGGATTCCTATCGTTTTGCCTAAAAGAATAACGGCGTTTGATGCACCGGCATTGCGAGAGCCTTTTTCGCGGATATCAAATCCGTGTATTTTCGCTATGATATAGGATGGATTGACCGTGCCGATGAAGTAGCCAATCAAAATGCAGTATAAAAAGTCCATAAAAACCTCATTTCCATAGTTTTACGATGTCATTATACAGTCAACTCGAAAAAAAGTCATCGGACAACGCGTCTCTTGTGTCGCAAAATACGACACATTTCGAAATTGTTACCTTTTTGGACAAACTGCGTTTTTTGTCCCTTGCGTGAAATCCTGCGAGAGTATAAAATTTTATGTAATCATTGGCAAGCGACCGCTTGCAGTTTTTATTTTCCATTCAGAGAGGATACCATAAATGAATCGAACGCTAATTGAAACTCTTGTAAGAAAAACACTCAAGGATATGAAAGATTCCCCCGAGCGCAGTATGCGCAATTTGATTGACTTGGGAATTCTTTTCACGGACGGACGGTTTAAGGAAGAATTTTTGAAACGGGTGCAGGAGCTGTTGCAGGACGAACAGAGCGCATACTATCAGTTGGCAAGAGATGTCATTCATCATACGGAGGACGAACATCTGTTGACCTTCGGCATGAATATCGGATATGAAGGCTGTACGAGCGGTGCGAAGATCATTCGTAAGATCGAATCGGCAGAGGGCTTTGATATCCCTTGGTCGCTCTACTTGAAAATCAGCGATGAAAATTACCATGTTCGCAAAGCAATCTATGAAGCAACGATCAAATGCGGCAAAAAAATAGGAATCCACACATATCTGATTTTCTCCGATTGGCACCACGAAAAGCTACTGTCTTTGATTACCAAAAATAAGGATTGCAATTTTGTTTTATTCTGTGAGCCTGAAACCGTTACGGATTTTTCGCTCGATGAAATGGTTGGCTTGCCTAATCTGATGTTTGCGATCCGTTACACCGAAACGTCTGACGAAACGGCTAATACCTGTGCGCTTCTCCGCGAGCGTGATATGATGTACTCCGTGTTCGTAAGATATACGGA
>JAZNZC010000093.1:0-3785 GCA_045594745.1 Eubacteriales bacterium | reverse complement strand
CATCTATTTTCACTTGTTATGTCCTCCAATGTTGATCATTTAGTTTTTAGGGATGATTTCAACAATATCATCCATGGTACACTCGAGTGCCGTACAAATCTTTACAAGCACGTCACTCGATACGGTTGCACCGTCTTTCTTCATCTTTGCAAGAGTCGCAGGACTGATGCCTGCTTTTGCAGCAAGATCTTTGCTTTTCATCTCGCGGTCGATCAACATTTTGAATAGTTTCTTATAGCTAGCAGCCATTTTCCACCTCATAAAAATAAGTATTTTTATACATTTACCATTGTATCACTTTTTTCGACAAATTGCAAGCATTTTACGATAATTTCTTCAACGAGCGTTTAATTTTTTCAAAATTTGCAAATTCGCGTTTCACTTCACTGACATCGGTACTGATGGCTTTGCGCCTACATGATGGAGATGATCGCGACGAGCTTTTTCTTTGCTTACTGCGTATCAAATTTTGAGTGCTGATTTTATTTCGCAACCTACTTGACAAAGGTGCGATTATAAGTTACAATACAACACCTTCGGAAGAAGAGCGAGGCAGTTCTCTGCTCTGTGCTGCCGATCTTTCTGACCACATGTTTATCATCTCTTTATGCGGAGTTGACCACATATAGGAGTTGGTGTGCTTCTTCTCTGCTCTATATGTGTTTCTTTTCTTCCGGCGTAGCAATTTTCGTGTGCTTCTACCATCCCAAAACGATGACCACATATCAATCATTCGGTACTCGGATTTGACCACATCTTTGACCATAAACAGAACCGGAGTACACGGAGACAAGATGTCACGAGAGTATGAAAAAGCCGTTTTTGCGTAGCAGAAAGGGCTAGAAAAAGCAAAAACGGCTAGAAAAAGATATTCGGATCGGTTGGGGTGGTAGAGGCCACAAGTTCAAGTCTGTCACTTAGACCAAATAAGACCAATCCGAACTAAGGATTGGTCTTATTTTTTACCCAAAAACGGGGCTTTAGCCCGTTTTCTGCAATATGCAGCCATTTTTTAGCCTGCTTTTGCCAGAATTCACATTTAATTTGTTTGCACGAGAGTTAAATGCACATTAGCGTTTATCCGTATGGGAGAATAAAGTCTAACATATTGTTCATTCGTTTTTGTGTATGTATGGATACTGTCGGCAGTTAACGAGCTTCATTATGAGTATCCGCACCAAGAAAGACCAACCCGAAGGTTGGGTTGGTCTTTCTTTTTATGTTTTTTTATTCTTTTTGAAGGAGCATTTGAGAAGCTTGCGGAAGCCGCCCTTCTTGCGATTTATCATTTCAATAAAGGCAAGAACCTGCTCATCGGACATAACGCCGGACATTCTGGCTACGCCACGCCAAGGAAGGTTCATAACAAACATTACGTTGTTGCCGATCTCCTTCTTGCCGATTGCCATAAAGAAGCCACGAACAAAAATGATCAATTTATAAACGAATCTGCCAACGCCACCCTTTAGATACTCACCCTGAGAGATGGTATCATTGAAGCCGATGGGGGCGGTGCGATCCCACTTCGCCTCGGGAATAGGATAACCCAGAAGGGCAGCAAAGCTTTCGTCACTCACGCTATGCACCTCGCCGCTGTACCAAGGAGCAAAAAGCTCGCGGGGGTAAGGATTCTCTGTCGCACTTCCCTTCCGCACCTCAGCAGTAAGGCGGATGTCACGACTGGAGGCACCTACACGTATTTCATACGATCCATCCTCAACAACCCAATCATTTTCAATAATGCTCCAAACGGCGAAGGTACGATCATTAAGAGCTATGCTGACCCGCTTTTTTTCGCCAGAACGTAAACATATCTTTACAAATCCCTTTAATTCCTGCTCAGGGCGGAACATTCCGTTGGTTTTTGCGTGGACGTAGAGCTGAGCGATTTCTTCGCCATAAGCCTCTCCCGTATTGCTAACGGAGAACTCTATTCTATCATCAAAAATCTGAAGACCAGTGTACTCAAAGGCGGTATAGCTGAGACCGTGGCCGAAGGGATACTTAACGCTACGCTTGGTCGTGTCAAAGTAACGGTAACCAACGTACAAGCCCTCTCTGTATTCGGACGTTGCTTCCATACCGGGATAATAGGGGGCGGAGGAAACCTCCTCATAGCTTACGGGGACGGTCTCCGAGAGCTTGCCGCTGAAGTTTACGTCACCCAATATAAGCTTTGCCATCGCTAAAGCTCCCGCCTGACCGCCAAGGTAGCCGTGAATTACCGCTACTGCCCTATCATCCCAATTCATCTCAACCGCACATCCGCAGGAAAGGACGACAACCACGTTAGGATTCACCTCTGCAACGGCGTTCAGAAGGTCAATCTGATTTGCAGGAAGCCTCATATCGGGACGGTCAATGCCCTCTGCCTCTCCGCCCTCGTCAAGACCGAGCCAAAGAAGAACAACGTCAGCATCCTTTGCAAGATTGCACGCCTGCTTTATCAAGCCCTTATCCTCTTTTCCACCGCGGCGGAAGCCGGGTGCAAATCCGACAATGCTCGCACCAATGCTCTTCAGGGCATCAAGTCCGCAATCAAGCCTCGTAGGATTGATTTTTGAGCTGCCTGCACCCTGATATCTGGGGGCCCTTGCAAAATCGCCGATGACGGCAATTTTCGTCTTTCTGTCAAGAGGAAGAATGTTACTTTCGTTTTTCAATAGCACGGCAGATTTCTCTGCCACAATGGCTGCCACCGCGTGATGAGCATCCTTGTCATAGGACTTACCTGTAATATGCCCCTGCGTAGACAGGGTCAGGTCAAGAATACGGTCAACCTGTTCATCGAGCAGGGCCTCATCAAGTCTTCCCTCACGAACGGCGTTTACAATATGTCTGTCGGTTTGGCCGCCGGACGACGGCATCTCCAAAGTTCCGCCCTGACGAACCGATTCCACCCTGTCGTTATTGCCGCCCCAGTCGGAAACAACAACTCCTCTATAGCCCCACTCGCCGTAGAGGATATCTCTTAAAAGATGGGGATGCTCGTGGGCGTATATTCCGTTTACACGGTTATAGGAGGTCATAAGGCATCTTACGCCACCCTCCTTCACCGCCATCTCAAAGGCTGGAAGGTAGATTTCTCTCAACGTTCTCTCGTCAACGACTGAATCGTTGGTCATTCGACGAAGCTCCTGAGAATTTGCGGCATAGTGCTTTACACAAGCAGAGATGCCGTTAGACTGAATTCCGCGGATAAGTGCCGCGGCCATTTTACCCGAAAGATAGGGATCCTCGGAAAAATATTCAAAGTTTCTGCCACACAGTGGGCTGCGTTTGACATTAACTCCGGGGCCGAGAAGGACGCTTACACCCTCGCTGGCTGCCTCCAGGCCAAGATGACGCCCCATATTCTCGATAAGCTCCTCATCCCACGTGTTGGCAAGACCTGCGGCACTGGGATAACAGGTGGCGGGAATGGATTTGTTAAGACCGAGATGGTCTGCCTTGCCACCCTGCTTACGAAGACCGTGGGGGCCGTCGGTAAGCATTATGCCGGGGATACCAAGCCTTGCTACAGGCTTGGTATTCCAAAAGTTAGCCCCCGACATTAATGAGGCCTTTTCCTCCAGAGTCATTCGGGAAACAATATCTGTATGCTTCATATCAATCAAATATCGTCGTATAGTTCAAAATAGCGTAGCAAACGTTGTGGGCACATTCTCTAAGGCCAATAAGAACGCCTGCAGGATCTTCCTTGTATGCTTCGTCTACAGACTTGGCACATCCGCCAAGACCCATATCAAGCATAAGATCATTGCCGTTGCGGCAAGCAAGGGAGG
>JAZNZC010000092.1:0-6901 GCA_045594745.1 Eubacteriales bacterium | reverse complement strand
CGTTGTTACCATCAATCTGGTGGACGTGGCACTTTCTTCGGGCGGAAACAAGGAAAAATTCTGGTCGATCTTTGACGAGCGGTTGGAACTTTGCCATCGCGCTTTGCTTTGCCGACACGAACGCTTGAAGGGGACGCTTTCGGATGCCGCTCCGCTCTTGTGGCAGCACGGTGCGCTTGCGCGTTTGAAGAAGGGCGAGACTATCGATAAATTGCTCTTTGGCGGATATTCCACCATTTCGCTGGGATATGCGGGTCTTTACGAATGCGTAAAGTATATGACGGGAAAGAGCCACACCGATCCTGAGGCAACACCGTTCGCGCTTGAGGTGATGCAGTATATGAACGACGCTTGCAAGCGTTGGAAGCTAGAGCATCACATCGATTTCAGTTTGTACGGCACACCGCTCGAATCCACCACTTACAAGTTTGCCAAGTGCTTGCAAAAGCGTTTTGGCGTGATCCCCGGGATCAATGACAAGGGATATATCACCAACAGTTATCATATCCACGTGAGCGAGGAGATCGACGCGTTTTCCAAGCTGGCGTTCGAGGCACAGTTCCAAAAGCTTTCGCCCGGTGGCGCGATCAGCTACGTTGAGGTTCCCAATATGCAACAAAACCTCGAGGCAGTTCTGCAGGTAATGCGCTTCATTTACGACAACATTATGTACGCCGAGCTCAACACCAAGTCCGATTACTGTCAAGAGTGCGGCTGGGATGGCGAGATCGAGATTGTAGAGGTTGATGGCAAGCTGATCTGGAAATGCCCCAAGTGCGGCAACACTGACCAAAGCAAGATGAACGTTGCACGCCGTACCTGCGGCTACATCGGTACGCAGTATTGGAACCAAGGCAGAACGCAAGAGATCAAGGAGCGCGTACTGCATCTGTAAGCTATGAACTACTGTGAAATAAAAAAATGCGACATCGCCAATGGGGAAGGGGTGCGCACGGTCCTCTTTGTTTCGGGTTGCACGAA
Source organism: Eubacteriales bacterium (assembly GCA_045594745.1). Taxonomy (GTDB): domain Bacteria; phylum Bacillota; class Clostridia; order Oscillospirales; family CAG-272; genus UMGS1865. The sequence goes on along the minus strand of JAZNZC010000092.1, from coordinate 5,920 downwards.
TCATTGCGAGGAGTGCTTTCAGCCCCAAACGTGGGATTTTGGCTACGGCAAACCCTTCACAAAAGAGGTCGAGGATGAGATCATCGCATCCTGCAAGCCCTACTTCATCAACGGTCTGACGCTGCTTGGTGGCGAGCCCTTTGAACCGAAGAACCAAGGTGCGCTTACTGCTTTTCTCCATCGTTTTCGCGAGGAATGCCCAGATAAGACCGTTTGGTGCTTTACGGGCTTTACCCTTGACGAGGAGCTTTGGCGAGAAGGAAGCTACCCCCGATGCGAGCACACCGACGAGATGCTTTCCCTCATCGATGTTTTGGTAGATGGCAGATACGTAAAAGCGCTCAAGGATATCTCTCTGCGCTTCCGCGGATCGTCCAACCAACGCATCATCGATATGAAAGCAACACTCGAAAAGAAAGAAATCGTCCTTTGGGACAAATAAAAAAAGAGAACGGATCGGGTTTTCCCGATCCGTTCTCTTTTAGTCCTCTTGAGAGAGCTTTTTCTGTATTCTTGCCGCTACCACATCAAGTGCAGTCTTGTTTCTGCCGCCGTTGATGATGATATCGGCATATTTTTTTGTGGGTTCCACATAAATGCCGTGCATGATCTTAACGGTGTCCACATACTGATTGATCACGCCGTCAATATCTCTGCCGCGCTCGGTCACGTCGCGGCGAAGGCGGCGCAAAATGCGCTCGTCGGCATCGGCATCGGCATAAATTTTGACGTCAAAAAGCTCGCGCAAACGCTCATCATGAAAGGTCAAAATACCGTCAATAATGATAACGGGTGTAGGGGATACACGAGAAGTATCGCTCTTGCGCGTGTGGATGCAAAAATCATAATTTGGCATATCCACACACTTGCCCATGAGCAGATCGCGCAAGTGCTTTACAAGCAGATCGGTATCCAGCGCGTCGGGACAGTCATAATTTGTCTTTACGCGCTCCTCCATAGAGAGGTGATCCTGTGGCTTGTAGTAATTATCGTAGGAAATGATGGTTATATCATTGGGGAAGAGCTTTTTGAGCCCCTCGGCAAAGGTGGATTTCCCCGATCCTGTGCCGCCCGCAATGCCTATCAGCATGGGTGTCATATTTTCGCCTCCGATATTTTAGGATGTGTATGCAAACGTCTTTTTGTAATGATTACAGCTTTTCAATCTCACCAAGCCACAGAGCACTTGCGGCATCCGAGGGCATTTGCCAAGCGCCTCTGGGCGAGAGCGAGATCTCACCAACCTGAGGTCCGTCAGGCAGACAAGAACGCTTGAACTGTTGCGCAAAGAAACGTTTGAAGAATACTTGCAACCACTTCTTCAGCACATTATCGCTGTACTTTTCGCCCCACGCATTCTGTGCCATGCGGTAGATTTTGATGGGGGAGAAGCCGTAGCGAATGAAATAGTACAGATAAAAGTCGTGTAATTCATAAGGACCAACCAAGTCCTCAGTCTTTTGCGCGATCTTGCCGTCGGCGTCAGCCGGGAGCAACTCAGGCGAGACGGGCGTGTCGAGAATATCAAAGAGCGCTGCGGCAACCTTTTCTTGTCCGTTTTCTTTTGCTTCATTTGCACAATATCTTACCACGTGACCGACCAAGGTTTTGGGGATAGAAGCATTCACGCCGTACATCGACATATGGTCGCCGTTGTAGGTTGCCCAACCGAGAGCAAGCTCAGAGAGGTCACCTGTACCGATGACCATACCGCCGCAATCGTTGGCAATGTCCATCAGCACCTGCGTGCGTTCGCGCGCCTGCGCGTTCTCATAGGTGACATCTCGCACATCGGGATCGTGTCCAATATCGCGGAAGTGTACGTTGACAGCATCGAAAATGTCAACACAGCGGAAGGTGACGCCAAGCTCCTCGCAAAGAACGGTCGCATTGCTCTTGGTTCTCGCGGTCGTGCCAAAGCAGGGCATCGTTACTGCTATAATGTCGGTGCGCGGACGCCCAAGAGCATCCATAGCGCGAACCATTGTAAGGAGCGCCAAGGTGGAGTCAAGACCACCCGAAATGCCAAGCACGATCTTTTTTGCATAAGCGCGCACAATGCGCGTTTTGAGTCCTGCCGCGGCAATAGTCAACACGCGCTCGCAGTGTGCGGCAAGCTCAGCGGGCGCTACTGGGAAAAAAGGTGTGGCATCAAGCTTGCGTGTCAGCTTGGTTTCGGTTGTTTCAAGAGAGAAGGGAACTTTGGTATAGCAATCATCGATTTCGCAAAAATCGGATGTTCTGCGGTCGTGCATCAGTCTTTCAAGATCGATTTCAGTAATGAGAAGATCGGAGCCGTCGAAGGGGACAGACTGGGCTACGATTTCACCGTTTTCAACCACCATTTTTTTACCGCCAAAGGCGTTGTCGGTGGTTGATTCGCCCTCACCCGCAAGAGCGGTGATATAAGCAGTGTGCGTGCGCGCAGTGTGCGCGGAAAGGATGACGTCAAGTGCGGGCTTTTTAGAAGCGACCTCAGGCATTGACGCAGGGTGACAAATCACCGTAGCCCCTGCCTCACTGTGCCAAAAAGAGGGGGCGTAGAGCTGTTGAATATCTTCTCCAATCTCCACTGCCAAAACTAAAGCGGGGAGAGTAGAGCAGGAAAAGACCTGTTGTGTGCCGAGTATAATGGGCTTGCCATTCCACACGATCTCGTGCGAGAGATCGGGAGCAGCCGCAAATTGACGTGCATTACGGCGAGTGCGTGTTTTGGGAACAAACCCAAGCACATCTCCTCTGTAACAAACAGCGGCAACGTTGGAGATCTGAGCACCAACCGAGAGGGGAAGTCCCACAACCGATACCATATCCAATTCTTTGGTATGATCCAAATATGCTATGAGCGCATCTTGTGCACCCTGCAAAAGGGTATCATTTGTAAAGAGATCGCCGCAGGTCGCGCCCGTGAGCGAGAGCTCAGGGAACACCAATATACGCACACCCTCGCCATACGCTTTTTGCGCCAGCGCGACGTGTGCCTCGCAATTCGCTTTTGTGTCAGCCAAACGCACTACGGGAGTAGCGGCGGCAACCTTCAAAAAACCATTTTTCATATATCATATCTCCTTTCAAAAAGGAACTCTATATTAAGAGAATTATATCACCATTTTTGACAGTTTGTCAATAGAAAGTGCAGAATTTATGATTGTTTGTATTCTTTTACGTCTCCAAGCAATCGAATATTTCCGTTATCCACCAGAATTGCGCCTTTCATAAGAGAGGTTGCATATACCGTCTTTTGGCGCTCTGCGATCACTTTCTCAATAGCCATCTTTTGTGAGGCGGTTTCTTCATAATGCACTTCCAAATAAAAATCTTTCAAATATGGTAAGCCTTCATAATACCCGAATTCAGGATAATCATCGTCAGGGGATAGATGGTATTCCGCAAGTTGAATAACCGCACCTGCGCTATAACCCATAACAATACCTTGGTGTTTCATCAAAGTATCTTGAAGATCAAATTCCTTAATGCGATTCATCATTCTGTCGGGTAACCCGCCGAGAAAATAGACAATATCTGCAGTTTCAATCTTCTGTTTTGCAGATTCTTTCGTATCTGCAAAATAGTTGATAAACGAAATGTTTTCCTCGGGGATTCCATATGCGGTAAAGCCGTTTACGATTCCACCGTAAAATCTACCGTTTTCTTTGCTATACAGAGCATCCCAATCTGCAAGAGATTTTACGCGACTATCGCGGAAAGAAAAGGCAACGACAGCCACTTTATGCATAGGTTTTATATACTTTTTTAATTCTTCAAAAAGCCAAGGAGCCTCTATATCATAACCTTCCAGCAAGATGTTAATCATTTGCTTTTTCTCCTTTCAAAATTTAATCGCAGACTGGTAGGGGACGGCGCCCTCGACGTCCCAAAAAATAAATGATCACAGTAAGCGAGGGTGGGCTGTCGAGGGCACCAGCCCCTACCGATTCAGTTGTCCTTTTGCTTCAAATCTTTAACAATTTTCTCTGCCACTTCACAAATCTCTTTCGCCTCATCCACGGGGCAAGTTTTGAGAAGCTTCTTTTTTGGTAGCCCCCAAACGTCAAAGAGAGAGGGACCAAACCACTCATTTTTGTCTGCATCTTGCACCATCGCCGCAAGAATGGAAAGCGACGCGCGGCGTGGAGACATAAAGATCACCTTCATCGGGTGCTTGATAATGGCAAAAATCAGCTTGGGATAGTGCGCGGTGATGTTCGTCAAGGTAATGCCCGGGTGCGCGACGGAGATTGTATCGCCTCCCTTGTCAAGCCCAAAGAGCGAGAACATCAAAAAGCGTTTGGCATTTCCGTAAACCTTTGAGGATTCTTTCCGCGTGAGAAACTCTATATCTTCTAAATCAATATGCGAATAATTGTGCGCAATACTTCCAACGGCAACAATGCGTCCGCCACGCTCGCGCATGACGGGCAGAAGTGTGTGTGCCATATAATAGGGCGCGACAAAATTGATTTGGAAAACGTTGTCGTGTCCCATGCTCGTGGTGTAGCGCGGAACGTGATATGCTCCCGCATTGAAGATCAAATAATCGGGGGGAGATGCAAGCAGTTCGCCTGTAATAGAGCGCACCGTTCCAAAATCCGCAAGATCAAGGCGCAAGTGTCGCGCGTTGAGGGTGGGGAATTCTACTTTCAATTTTTCGATCCAAGCATTCGAGCGCTCACTGTTGCGGTCAAGGAGTAAAAGAGTTGCGCCAAGACCTGCCAAATGACGGCAGAGTTCTTGCCCGATTCCGCCAGTAGCACCGCTGATGGCAACGGTTTTGCCGAGCATTGAGGGCATATTCTGTTTGATCCAAACTTCGGTTTTCATAGCTATCTCCGTGTTTTTTTCTTCATTATATCATATTTTAGGCGCAACTGCAAGACAAACGCAAAAAAGATGAAAAAAAATTAAAAAAAGTGTTGACAAATCAAAGGTCTTGTGGTATACTATGTAAAGCAATTTGCTTTACACCTATTCGGAGGTGAAAACAAGATGTTTGAAAAGAACCTTGAAATCGGTTATTTGCTCGATTTTTACGGCGACGTGCTCTCGGAGCGGAAACGAACGGTACTGGACTATTATTATAACGATGATCTTTCTCTTGCGGAAATTGCGGAGGAGATCGGTATTTCCAGACAAGGTGTTCGCGAGCTGATCAAAAAAGCGGGCGAGGAGCTTATGTTCTATGAAGAAAAGCTGGGGCTTGCAAAGCGTTTTCAGTTAGTCGAAGCGCAAACAGAGCAGTTGCTTTCTCTGATGGAAAAAGAGGGTGTTGCGGGCGAGGTCCGCGAAGCTGCGAAGGAGCTCCTTGAAACCGTAGGAGGATAATAGACGAAAGGAGTGCGTAAATGTTTGAAAGTTTGGGCGAAAAGTTAAACAACGCCTTTAAAAAATTTCGTAACAAGGGTAAGCTTACCGAAGCCGACGTTAAGGCGGGTATGCGCGAGATCAAGCTCGCACTGCTCGAGGCTGACGTTAACTTCAAGGTAGTTCGTGACTTTATTAAAATCGTTTCCGAGCGTGCAGTCGGTGCCGAAGTTCTCGAATCCTTGCTTCCTGCTCAGCAGGTCGTTAAGATTGTAAACGAAGAGCTCACGCGCCTGATGGGCGGCTCGCAAGCCAAGCTCACCATTGCATCCAAGCCCCCCACAGTTATTATGATGGTCGGTCTGCAGGGTGCAGGTAAACCCACCCACGCGGGCAAGCTTGCGGGAATGTATAAAAAGCAAGGTAAGCATCCCCTTCTCGTTGCCTGCGATATATACCGTCCCGCCGCGATAAAGTAGCTTGAAATAGTCGGTGAAAAGCTCGGTATTCCCGTTTTCACGATGGGCGACAAGGTATCTCCCGTCAAGATAGCCAAGGAAGGCTTGAAATACGCCAACCAAAAGGGCTACGACATGGTATTCATTGATACCGCGGGACG
>JAZNZC010000091.1:0-9648 GCA_045594745.1 Eubacteriales bacterium | reverse complement strand
CCGCTTTTCATTAAATGAACTGCTGTTAATTTGAACTCTTTGCTGTACTCGTTTCGTTCACCTTTTGGCATAATATACCCCTTTCTACGACTGTCATTTTGTCATTTGCTTTTTTCTTAAATATATTATACCACATTCACTGCGCTCAGGATGACATATTGATTTGTTTCTTTGCTATTATCGTTAGAGGTAGGGCGGCGCCCTTGACATCCCGAAAACGAGCGATTATCGCAAATAAAAACGGGCGATTCGTGAATCGCCCCTACGGAGTATCATAAAACCCATTGTAGGGGCGACCAATGGTCGCCCGTTTTTGTTTATAAACTATAAGTAAATTGTACCTTAAAAATCCGCTACGTGTTTACGGATATACTTTTTGAGATAGGTTTCAAGAGGTTCCATTTCGTAATATGCCTCGTCGTAATCGTCAAAGGGATATTCTTCTGCTTTCTCTTCAAATTCTTCGATTTTTTCTATGTCAAAAAAGGAGAGTTCTGTTACGTTGATGTTGTTTTTCTTGATGAAATCATCAAACAGCTTTTTGTGAGCGTCTGCGCCAACAACGCTCATATATTCGCTAACAAAGGGGGCGGCAACGCGGCTTGAATTTACAAAAAACTGACACAAGCCACCGTTGTTAACTTCCATTTCCAACCAATTCAAGGCATAAAACACCTTTTGAGAATCGTTCAGCGCGTTAAAGCCCTCGGCGAGTTCTTCAAAACTATCTACTTTGTTTTCTGTTCTTACGTTGACCGCTTCGAACAATTCCTCGTCATCAAGTGCGGCAAGTTCATCGGTCGTCATAATAGGGTAACGTGTTTCTCTTTCTTTTATCGCTTCAAGCTCTTTTACAAGATTTTTTCTCAAGGCAAAAAATGTCTTTATTGTGCCAAAAAGTCCCATTGTTTTTCTCCTTTTATTCTTATCAATTTTCTTAGCGAGCAGGGTCTCGGTGGCGCCTGCGAGCTCGCGGCAGCAAAGCGCGTCCTTGTGACGCGCGTCGCCCGTCTATCCGTGTGCTTGAAATTTTTTTTTTAGAATTTATGTTAGAGAGTTTTTTGGAAGGGGTACGGGGGAAAGCTTTTTTCTCAAAAAAGGTTCCCCCGTATTCATCCCAAAACTCTATAACAACGAGCTGTCAATATCAAAGGTATCGGCTTTGTGCGCGTCGCGCACGGCGTTGGAGTGGGCATAGACGTTATGTAATAGCCCCATCATCATAAAGACGGCAAGCATCGAGGAGCCACCGCAGGAGAGGAAGGGAAGCGTGATGCCGATAACAGGCAAGAGACCGAGGCACATTCCAAGGTTTAAGAGAATTTGCACGAGGAGCACGCTGCCGATGCCAACGCAAATGAGTCCGCCGTAGTCGGAGTGGCTTGCAAATCGCGCGAGCATAAAGATGCGAACGATCATAATGATAAAGACGACCACCACCAAAAATCCGCCAAGAAAACCGAATTTCTCACAAATGGTGGCAAAAATAAAGTCGGTATGCGAGGCCGCAAGAACCTCGTAATGCTCACCACCGAGCACGCCCTTGCCAACAAGTCCGCCTGCGGCAATGGCTTCTTTGCTCAGCAGCGGTTGCCAACTGTATTTGGAGTCGGGGTAGGCTTCGGGATTAAAGCCAACAATAATGCGTTGCTGCTGATAGGTGGCGAGCATATCCCAAAGGAAAGGGGAAAGGAGCACCACGACTACTGCCACGCCCGCAAAATAGAGGGGGTGAAGCCCTGCGCAAAAGAGCATCAGGGCGATCATTGCAAGATAAACGAGCGCTACGCCAAGGTCGCCCGAGGCGAGAATAGGGCCTACTACAAGCAGCGCGTGTCCTGCGAGGAGCAGTACGTTCTTTGGCTTGTTGATCTCCTTTCTCACCGCGAACAGATGCCGCGAAAAGGTGCAAATGAATGTAAATTTCACAAACTCCGAGGGTTGGATCATCAGGCCGGTTCCGGGAATTTTGAGCCAGCTTTTGTTCGATGTCTCCATGTTTTCACCCGAACTACCGAGCACGAGCGTCAGGATGAGCAGTGCTACCGAACCGATGAGCATATAGAGCCATAATTTGTCCACAATCGCTCGAAAATCGAAGAACGCTACCGCAACAGTGACAAAGATACCGAGGACAAAAATGAACACCTGCATCCGCAGCTTCGACATACCAAAGTTGTCAACCGCGCCCCAAACGGTGACGATGCTGATGATGGAAAGGAGCGTGGCACAAGCAAACAAAATGGGGTCAATGTTCAAAACGGCCTCTTTTATCACGGCTCTTATTTTATTCCAGTTGATAGCCATAGCCACTCCTTTCCGCGCAGAGGCGCATAATCTTCTATTTTCATTATACCTTAAATTCTTTTCTGTGTCAAGCCGTTTTGCAAAACACGCGAGAGAACCTTCCCACAAAACGACAAAAAATTAACAAATATTGCTAAAAATTTCGCATAACGTCTTGATTTTTCGCGAATAATATATTACAATATAGGTAATTGTGATTTTCAACTGTTTTTCAGTTTCCCGACGAGCGGGAAGAAAGGATAACTTATGGCATCTTTTAAGAAGATTGGCGTTCTGACCTCGGGCGGCGATGCTCCCGGTATGAACGCGTGTGTAAAAGCGGTCTTTAACCGCGCAACCGAAATGGGCATCGAGGTCGTTGGTATTATGGGCGGCTATGCAGGCCTTATCAACGGAGATATCGTGCCTATGACCCGTCAAATGCTGCACAACGCTATGACCGTTGGCGGCACACGTCTGTATTCCAGCCGTTGCCCCGAATTTAAGACCGAAGAGGGTATGCAGGCAGCTATCGCGACCTGCAAAAAAGAGGGTATCGAAGCGCTCATCTGCATCGGCGGTGACGGAACCTTCCGCGGAGCCACCGACATGACCAAGCGCGGCATTCCTTCCATCGGTATTCCCGGTACGATCGATAACGATATCACCGCAACCGACTATACCATTGGCTTGGATACTTCCACAAACACCACCCTGCGTATGATCGACAACCTCAAGGATACCTGCGAATCTCACGCACGTCTGAACGTTGTTGAAGTTATGGGCCGCGATTGCGGACAGATCGCGCTTTATGCGGCGATCGCCAGTGGAGCGGTTGCAGTAGCGATCCCCGAAGTTCCTTTCGACGAGGAAGCAGCCATCAAAAAGATCGCAGCTCTGCGTGAATGGGGCAAGAGAGGCATGATCGTTGTTGTTTCCGAGGGTGTTGTAAACCCCGATGGTTCTCGTTTTGCAGAGGGCTTTGCAAAGAGAATCGAGGAGCAAACGGGAGTTGAGACCAAGTTTGCACGCTTCTCGCACGTTGTTCGTGGAGGCAGACCCACTATGCGTGACCGCGAAACAGCAGCCCATATGGCAGTCAGAGCGGTTGAGCTTTTGGCAGAGGGCAAGAGCAACGTTGTTATGTGCGAGCTCAACGGCCTGATTCGTCCCGTTGACATTCACTTTGCACTGATCGCAGACCGTATGTATAAAAACAAGCTCAAGGATGGCGATCTCGATGGATTTACCCCCGAGCAGCTCGAGGGTATGAAGCAGCTTTGCCAAAAGCGCCGCGAGGAGATCGAAAACCTTTACAAGGTAGCAGGTCATGTAGGATTTAGATAAAAAGCAAAAAACAGCGAATGAGAATTTCTCATTCGCTGTTTTCGTCTATTATAAAACATTGGGTAGGGGACGGCGCCCTCGACGTCCCATAAAACCGAAAAGCATCAATAAACAAAAAGCGGATGACCGATGCTCGCCTCTACTACGTTGTAACAGTATGATATTTTTCGTAGGGCGATTCAACAGTCTCCTGTTTATGCTTTTTGATAACCGCTCATTTTTGGGACGTCGAGGGCGCCGTCCCCTACCGGATACCATAAATTTTATAAAACCTGTATACGGATATTAAAAATCCCCTTGTGAAAACAAGGGGATTTTTTGTTAAATATACAAATTTTACAACCCCAAATAAATCGGCGCGAGGAACAACACCACCGAGAGAGCAAGCGTTACAAAAGGCAGGAACTGCCAGAGAAACGCACGCACGTAGTGCTCTTTTCTCCATTTGAGAATCGAGAGAATAATCCCCAAGATACAAAAGATGGGAGTCAGGATTATGATGCCGAGCGCCACAACCCAAAACGCTTCCACCACAGAGGCTTGAAAGTTCAGGGCGGTAATGTAAAACAACGCTGCAAGGGATAGCATCCAAGAGGTGGAGAGATAAAAATAGGACAAAATAATATTGCTGATGATGCAAATTGTTTTTTTCATATTTTGCCACCTCATCCTTTTGCCGTCGCACGAACAGTTTTTGTTTTCTCTCCGTAGTGAATTTCAATTTCGATCGGTTTTTCGCATACCGCGGTGATGGTGGGCTCGTCATTTTCATCTTCTCTTTCGTGGCAGATAAGGTCTACCGAAAGATCGCCCAAGGGGTAATTCTTGATGCCGTGCTCTTCGAGAAGGCGAACATCCCAAACAATTTTTTCTTCCTTGGCGTTCGGGCGAATACCGAACACGTATTCAAACAGAATGTTGATGGGGAAGAGCCCCGACCATCCCACAAAATTGGGCTTTGCGGGAGCACCCTTTGAGGGGCTTTCGGGCATATAATTTTCATAGATGGTTCCGTCATTTTGGAACACCGTCACAACATTTTCAAGGCAATTTCGCGCAATCTCGTGGGCGAGAGCGTGGTAGCCGTTCTTCTCAAGTCCCTTGAGCACCATATAGTTGGTGGGTGCCCAAACGCTGCCCTTCCAATATCTGCCGAGCGGACTGTAATCGGGGTTGTCTGCCGAGAGCGAGGGGATGCGGCAGGGGCGCTTGAACTCGTTTTCGTTATCGAGGTGCGCCACAAAACGCGCAAGACGCTCGGGCGGAATGATGTCCGCGAGCAGTGCCCAATACGAGCCAACCGACTTGACCTTGTTGAGCTCTCCGTTCTTCCAAAGGTCGTAATAGAAGGCGTCCTCTTCGTGCCAGAGCTTGTTGTTGATAACAGAGGTCAGGTTTGCGACTTCTTCTTTGAGAACGGCTATGTTTTCGTCATCGGTGCGTCCGATGATCTCCGCGATTTGAATAAGAATTTTTGCCGAAAGCACCTGCTGAATACAAGCATCCACCCACACCATGTGACCGTGTGAGAATGCAACGTTGTAGCTCGATTCAAAGCGAGGCATATTGTCCATTCCGCATCCCCAACCCGTCGACCAATAGGTGCCGTCGCGCCAGGTGCGGAATTCTTTCAGCCATAGATGGTATGCAAGAAGCGGGTCAAAGATCTGCTTTAATCGCTCTACGTCACCCGTTTGCGTATAATATTCCCACTCAGACCAACCAAGAATGTTCGGACCGGTGGATGAGGGATCGTGTCTCGAAAAATGCTCACTTGCGCGATATTCGCAGAGCTCGCGGCAGATAAAGCCGTCCTTGTGTTGATGTGAGTAGAAATTGTCAAGCGTTTTTTGAAAATTGAACGCACGTGCACCGTATTTGCCGAACATCACGATAAAGGACGAATCCCACATAAACAGATATCCGTTAAATGCGGTATCAATAAAATTGGAAACAAAATGGAATTCCCCGTTTGCGGCTCGCAAATTGGCAAAAGCCGTGCGCCACGCAAAGTCATAGCAGGCAAGCACGTCATCACGACCGCGCCAAATGGGAGAGGGAAGCAAATGCGCGATCTCCTCGTATTTGGGAAGCGGCTTATCCTCGGCAGGCATCGAAAGAAATACGTTTTTCTTAACGATCGGGGATGCCTCGTAGGTCAGGTCTTGATTCATTTGAAAGCTTGGCATAGTGACACCTCTTTTATAAAAGATCTTCAAGCATACGCTCCTTATCGCACAAAAAACGTTTTGTGATTTGATAACTGAGCGTATCTTCATATCGGCAGGGTGCTACTCCGTCCTCATCAAACGAAAGAATTTCGGCATTCGGGCACCCCAAAAGAATGGGAGAATGCGTGGCGATGATGAACTGCGAACCCTTTTGCGACATATCGTGAATGTGCCTAAGGAGCGCTAACTGCCGCGCAGGAGACAAGGCGGCTTCGGGCTCGTCCATTAGGTAAAGACCCGGTTTATCGTATGCCAAAAATTTGAGATTTCCCTCTCCGTGAGAGTTGGAATGATAATCGTCGCCATCATACCTAAGCATGGATGCCGTTGCCACATTAAAGAAGGTTTCTGCTCTGAAAAAGTAGCCAAATTTTGGGCGGCGAAAGCCCTTGACCAAGGTGATGGAATCGCTCAGGGGGGAGATATCGTTGTAGGTGCTAAAGCTATAATTTCGCGTACCGCCCTCGGCATTGTAGCCAAACGCAACGGCAATCGCTTCGAGCAAGGTGGACTTTCCGCTGCCGTTCTCGCCAACCAAAAAGGTGACGTCTTTTTCAAATTTTATTTCAGAAATGCTTTTGATGGCAGGAATGTTGTGAACGTACGAATCCTGCGGAACAGACTCCCAGTCAATTCGCAAGCCTTGCAAGTATAGGTTGTTCAAGACGGTCACCTCACTTTCTACCCACATTATAACACAAAGGCGCTTGTTTGTAAAGAGAAAGATGCACGCGAGAGCGAAAAAGAGCAAGCAAAATCACAATCGTAGCCATACCTGTGGTCTTGGTAGATAAAAAAGCGGCGCGCTTGCTTGGCAGGCGCGCCGCTTTGGGTTATTCGATTTGCTCTAAAAATTCTCCAAAAATGATTTGCTCGGCTTCCTTACGCACCTTTACGGCATCTTCAAAACGCTTGTATGAACCCAAATTCATCTGCTTTCCCTTAAATTTCAGTCTTGCGCGCCAAAGTCCTGTACGCTTGTCAAAACAGACCCCGCTGCAACCGCTTGTGTTGCTGGAAATCGGCTTGGTGCTTGTAATTTTGCTGATCTGCGTACCGTCAACAAATCCGGCTTTCTCACGCTGCTTAGCGCGTGCATATTTTCCGGCGCAATCGTTGCACATACTGATTTCGGGATTGGTAAGTGTATCGGTAGCTTTGAGAGTAATATTGCCACAATCGCAGAGACACTCCCACAAGGGGACGGTTCTTGCTCCACGTGAGCCGCGCTTGTCCGAGCGTCCAATGACCATGAGTTTCCCGAAACGGCAACCGACCAAGCTTTGCTTTGTTGGGGATGCTCGAGGCGCCTTCTTTTTTTCGTTTTGTTCTGCCATAATATTCCTCCACTTTTGAATAACCGCCCACCCCAAAAAGGAGTGGGCGGAGGTTGTGATCTTAGATCAATTATTCAGCAACTACAGTGTACCAAGTTACACCATCAATTTCTTCAGAAACAGTTTTGTAGCCGGCTGTCGACGGTTATGTTAGCAGTGCAATTATCCAAAACAGTTGCTCCTGCCATAGTACCGATGTACTCCCCTAAAAAATGATTTTTTCTGACGAATATTAGTTAAAAACTAACTAATTACGGCAATTATACACCGTTTTTAACTAAAAGTCAATAGGTTTAGTTAAAAATGTTATAATAAATGGTGAGAAAGGAGGATGAAAAAATGAATATTGGTGAAAAAATTCGCAACGCACGAGAAGATATGGACCTTTCACAAAACGAAATGGCAAATTTGATCCCTATGAATCAATCCAACTACTCCAAAATTGAGCGCAACGTTCAGGAGCCCAACCTTGAGCAGCTTCGCAGAATTTGCCAAATTTTGAATCTTGATCCTCGCTATCTTTTGAATTTGAGTGACTTGGCCCCTGTAACCGCAGAGGATCTAAAACTCCTTAAGGACGTAAAAACGTTTATCAAAGCCCATCAAACGCAAAAATAGCAGAGCAATCGCTCTACTGCCCGCTTATCTTTCTGTTTATTTGCAAACTGCGCGAGAAAAGTCGATCGAAAAACACCAAAAGAGAAAAAGATTTTTCAAAAAGGACTTGACAAAGGGGAGAGGGTGTGCTATAATAAGCAGTGCGAACCGAAAGGACGCAAGTCTCTTGGTGTTACCTGCCGGTGTGGCGGAACAGGCAGACGCCCGGGACTTAAAATCCCGTGATGCGAGAGCATCGTACCGGTTCGATCCCGGTCACCGGCACCAAGGGACCAAAAATATCGCGGAGTAGAGCAGTCCGGTAGCTCGTCGGGCTCATAACCCGGAGGTCGTGTGGTTCAAATCCCACCTCCGCAACCAACGCAAAGGCACCCAAGCGGGTGCCTTTTTGCGTTGGTTGCGAAAGACGAGACTTACGCCGCACGGCTTCGGGTTATGGGCCCGAAGGGCGAATAACTCGGAGGTAGAGAGCAAAACGCGAAGCGTTGCGCGAACGGCCGAGCGGCAATGAATGACAGTCCGGTGGACTGTCAGAACCGCGAGGTGACCGCAGACAAATTCTCCGCAGAGAATTTGGCAAGAACGTGTGGTTCAAATCCCACCTCCGCAACCAAAAACGAAAGCAGTCCATTGGACTGCTTTTTCGTTTTTGGAACGATGTGTTCCGCACGCGGAACGTGATGCGCACTGCGTGCGTGATGACGGCTTCGCCTTGTGATGTGCCCTTCGGGCGTGTAAAAGAACACATCACATCACTGCGACCAACGGGAGCTACATCACTATGCGAAGCATAACATCACTGCGGCAACGCCGCAACATCACTCTTTACAAACTCTTGAAAATATGGTATAATTATTTCATCAAAACGAAAAGGATTTAATATGAAAAAAGCAAAAACGGTTTTTGTGGCTATCTTGATGATTTTAATCGTCATCGCTGCAATCGTATTACATATTTTCTTGCCTGATTATACAGACTCATTTATAGTTTTTATTATTGGCATTCTAATGTGTATTGCGGCAGTTTCTATTATGATTGATTCATATCACTGCAAAACAAAGGTGTCGGCTATATTGATGGATTACGGATTTGAACAATTTAAGGCGCACGTTACAAGCTCTCCTGTTTTTTCATACAGTTATCAAGGTGAGTCGTATACAGAACCGTCCAGAGAATCGCTTTCACAAAGGTATGTATTAAAGCATTACAAGGAAGGGCAAGCGTATGTTATATACATATCGGCAAAGGCCCCGACATGTATAAAGCTCACTGGGAGAATTCGTGCGTTTGAATTAATATTGTTCATTATAGGAATGTGTATGGTTGCCCTCTCAATTTATTCGTTATTTTTATAATTTGAAGGCATCTATTCTGTCAAGATAACACAAACGAAAGACACCCATTTGGGTGTCTTTTTCGTTTGGTTGCAATGAAGCGCACCTGCGGTGCATTAAGCGAGTTGCGTAGCAACTCATGAAGCAGCCTTCGGCTGTGAAGCGTTGCTTCGCAACATGAAAAATGAAAAACGTGCGCTTCGCTTCATGGCGGCAGAGCCGCCGCTTCATAGAAGCCGCAAGCTTCTGCTTCATATTCGCATAGCGAATGCTTCATTGACAAAGCCTTTAATTTATGATATAATTTTTTCAACAAACAATTTCCCCAAACCTCTGGACTTTCCGCATTTCTTAGGTATAATGTGTGTTACCACCCGAAAGGAGCGCGGAAATGACAGACTTAAAGCCCTATTATCAAGTAAAATTAACCTTGCTCAGATGCAAGACCTACTTTCTCAACAATCCCCCGAAAACCGATAACGAGAAATATGCTTA
>JAZNZC010000090.1:0-7325 GCA_045594745.1 Eubacteriales bacterium | reverse complement strand
GCTTTTTTCTTGCAGTATCACAAATTAGCTGTGCAGTCGCGCGAGATACCTGCATATATTCAGCGCATTGCTCCTGAGAAAAACCCTGATAGTCAACGAGTCGAATGCACTCATATTCATCAACGGTCAAAACGACTGCTTCCTCTTTAGCTGAATTAGCAACGAATGTATCTGCAACGGGCATTCTGCAAACCTTGCGGCATTTTCTGGGTCTCGGCATCTCACATAGCTCCTTATTTTTGGTATATGCCAATTATAACACGGTTTTTGGCATATGTCAATAATGTTTTCGTTTTTTGTTAATTGTTTTCTTTCGGGAAATAATAACGGATAGTACAATCACGGAGGTATTTATGTGTACGGCTGTTTGTTATAGAAGCAACGCTTCCTATTTTGGCAGGAACTTGGATATTAATCGCGGATACGGTGAATGTGTGGTAATCACTCCGCGCAATTATGAAATAAAAATGCGTTGTAAGAATCCGATAAAGTCACACTATGCGATGATAGGTATGGCTGCCGTTATAGATGATTTTCCATTATACTATGAGGCTACGAATGAGAAGGGGCTATCTATAGCAGGCTTAAACTTTCCCGAAAACGCTGTTTATTATAGCTTTGCGGAGAAAAAGGACAACGTTACGCCTTTTGAGTTTGCTCCTTGGGTTTTGGCGCAGTGTGCCTGTGTTGATGAAGTGAAAGCGCTTTTGGGGAAAATCAATTTGGTCAATATCAATTTTAGTGAGCAGCTTCCGCTATCACCGCTGCATTGGATTATCAGCGATAAAAAAAGCAGCATTGTAGCAGAGCCCTTGAAGGACGGGCTTAAAATATACGACAATCCGTTTGAGGTCCTGACCAACAATCCGCCATTCGAATATCACTGTACAAACGTTAGCAATTATATGGGGCTAAGCACGGGTTGCTTAAGTTCGCAATTTGAGGAAAGAATACCTGTGAAAAACTATAGCTTAGGAATGGGAGCGTTGGGGCTGCCCGGAGATTATTCAAGCGCGTCACGGTTTATCAAGGCACTTTTTGTAAAGGAGAACTCGTTATCGGAGCATAACGAAAAATCAAACGTCAATCAGTTCTTTCACATTCTGAATTGCGTTGCAATGCCAAAGGGATGTGTTCGGGTCGAAGGCGGCTTTGAGTATACACGCTACAGCAGCTGTTGTAATGCGGATAAGGGTATCTATTACTACACGACCTATGATGAGCTCGAAATCAAAGCAATCAATATGCACGAAGTTGATCTGAATCAATCGTGCTTATACACATATAGCGTCAAAGGATTCTGATAACAGCCGTCAGACCAAAACCAAAAAAAGTTTTTGTTGAGCCACTGTTTTTTTATCAAATATATTGAAAAATGCGTGATTTTGTAATATAATAAAAAGGTCATAAAGGGCTAGTGTTTTCAAAGCAAACGTTGCCCAAGTGCGCTTACGTTCGTTCAAAAATTTTGTTAATATAAAAGGAGATTTCCGCTATGGAAAAGAAATTGCTTTACACAGGAAAAACTAAAAACGTATACGAGCTGCCCAACGGCAACTGCCTGCTTCTCTTTAAGGATGATTGCACCGGCAAGGACGGTGTGTTCGATCCCGGTGAAAACTCGGTAGGTCTTACAATCGAGGGCGTTGGAGATGTCAATCTTCGCATGTCCGTCTATTTCTTTGAGAAGATTAACGCCGCAGGCATCAGAACTCACTATGTCAGCGCAAACCTGGAGGATACCACCATGGAGGTTCTCTCTGCTAGGGTGTTCGGCAAGGGACTTGAGGTTATTTGCCGTTATAAAGCAGTAGGCTCCTTCTACCGTCGTTATTCCGATTACTGCACCGAGGGGCAGGATCTTCCTGCATACGTTGAGACTACCTTCAAGAACGATGCAAAGGGCGATCCACTCGTAACTAAAGACGGACTCGTTGATCTTGGCGTAATGACCGCAGAGCAGTACGACTCTCTCAAGGCACAAACGCAGGCAATCACCAAGATCGTTGCCGATGATCTCAAGGAAAAAGGTCTTGAGCTTTACGATATTAAGTTTGAGTTCGGATACGATGCAGACGGTAATGTAATGCTTATTGATGAAATCGCATCCGGTAATATGCGTGTTTACAAGGATGGCAAGTATATCGATCCCATGACGCTCAATAAGCTCTTCTTCGCTTAATGGGAGGATTTTTCGGAGCAGTCTCCAAAAGAGATTGCGTTATGGATATTTTTTTCGGAGTCGACTATCACTCTCACCTCGGAACAAAAAGCGGTGGTATGATCGTTTATGATGCGCAGGATGGATTTCAGCGTCAGATCCATTCTATCGGCAATACACCGTTCCGTACCAAGTTTGAAAAGGATCTGGTTGACTTCCGCGGCTGCAGCGGTATCGGCTGTATCAGTGACAGCGATCCGCAACCGCTTCTCGTTCGCTCCCACCTCGGTATTTATGGCATAACCACGGTAGGCTGCATCAATAATGCAGAGGAGCTGGTCGAGAAATACTATTCGGATCACGGTCATCAGTTTATGGCAATGAGCTCGGGTAAGGTCAACACTACCGAGCTTGTGGCAGGTCTCATCAATCAAGCGGACAATCTCGTATCGGGTATTCTTCACGCGCAGGATGAGATTGACGGCTCTTTGACCTTGCTCATTCTGACCTCGGACGGCGAGGTGATTGCAGCAAGAGATAAATACGGTCGCCTGCCCGTTCTCATCGGTAAGAACGAGGAAGGGCATTGCGTCTCCTTCGAGTCCTTCGCTTATACCAAACTTGGATATGAGGATGCCTATGAGCTTGGTCCCCGTGAAATTGTCAAGCTTACGCCCGATAGCATCGAAACCCTTTCGCCTGCGGGTGAGAATATGAAGATATGCGCGTTTCTCTGGTCGTATTACGGATATCCCAACTCACGCTATGAGGGAAGAAACGTAGAGATTATGCGTGTCACGAACGGTAAAATTATGGCTCGTGACGAAATGGCTCGAGGCGAGCTTCCCGAGGTCGATTTCGTGGCAGGCGTTCCCGATTCGGGAGTGCCTCACGCTATGGGCTATGCAAGACAAAGCGGGTATGAATATGCCCGTCCCTTCGTCAAATATACACCTACTTGGCCGCGCTCCTTTATGCCGGCTAATCAGAGCGTGAGAAATCAAGTTGCCAAAATGAAGCAGATTCCCGTCCCTGAGCTTATCGAGGATAAGCGCCTTCTGTTTGTGGACGATTCCATCGTGCGAGGCACGCAGCTTCACGAAACTGTGGATTTCCTTTATAGCGCGGGTGCCAAGGAGGTACATATGCGTTCGGCTTGTCCTCCTATTATGTATGGCTGTAAATACCTCAGCTTTTCCCGCAGCAACTCAGATAAGGAGCTTCTTGCCCGTAGAGTGATTGATGAACTTGAGGGTGACGAGGGCGACAAGCACATTGAGGAATATGCAGATGCAAGCACCGTAAGAGGAAAATGCCTCCTTAAGCGTATCTGCGAGGAATTTGGCTTTGACTCCTTGGGTTATCAATCTCTTGACGGACTGCTTGAATCAATCGGTATCGATAAAGAAAAAGTCTGCACTTATTGCTGGACAGGTAAGGAATAATACGGAGAAAAAAGCAAGGAAACGTTTACCCCGATACTATGGAGCGTATTACAACAAAAGCGCTTGCAGATGCATTTATAGAAGAATAGATTAAGGAAATTAGCGCACAGGTCGGTGAGAGGAAGGTGCTGCTTGCACTTTCCGGCGGTGTTGATTCGTCAGTCGTGCCGCTCTTCTCATTAAAGCAATCGGCAAGCAGCTCACCTGCCATCATTCGCGCGGTAAATACCACGGATGCTATGACTGCTGCTATAGAAGAAATTCCGTATCCTTTGCTCCATACGATTTGCAACCGCATCACACGTGAGGTTGAGGGTATCAACAGAGTATTTATGGATATCACGCCGAAACCGATTGGCACAATAGAATTTGAATAAACGATAGAGGGGCGACCGCGAACGGCAGCCCCCTCAAAAAATGCGTAGGAGGAAGCAAGAGGAAGCAAAGAACAAATAATAGTTGACATAAACGGGAAAATGTGATACAATTACGAAAACGAATAAATATAAAAAGGAACCAGCTGACTGCAGAGGACGTTGGTTTCTTTGTGCTTTTTAGAGGAAATTTTATGGCTAGAAAAAAGAAATTCACGCTTTCAACCACGCAGATTATATTACTCAGCTTTCTCGTGACAATTTTCATAGGAAGCGGATTTTTGGCACTGCCGATTAGTTCTGCAAGCGGAGAAGCCGTGCCGTATATCGATGCACTTTTCACAGCAACCACTTCTACCTGTGTGACAGGTCTTGTTACGCTTCCCACGGTGTCCTCGTGGAGCGTATTCGGTCAGATCGTTATATTGCTTCTGATTCAGATCGGCGGTCTTGGTATCATTACCGTTATGTCTGGGGTGATGCTTATTCTCAATAGAAAAATGGGCATCGGCGACCGTTTGCTCATTCAGGATGCATTTAATCTCAATACGATGTCGGGACTTGCCAAGTTCGTTAGGAACGTACTGTTTGGTACGCTGATCATCGAGGGAATAGGGGCGGTTCTGTATATGCTTGTGTTTGTACCGGAGTTTGGTGCAAGGGGCATCTGGATATCGGTGTTCAATTCTGTTTCTGCCTTCTGTAACGCAGGTATTGACATAATTGCCGAAAATAGTCTTTGCAATTACGCCACGAATCCCTTGATCAATATCGTAACCTCCGTGCTCATTATTCTTGGCGGTCTCGGTTATATCGTTTGGTGGGACGTGCTTCGTGTTATTGGCAGCCGTTCGCGAAAGAACCTCAAGATATTCAGGCATCTGACCTTGCACTCGAAGATTGCTATTACCTTTACCGCAGGACTTATTCTTGCCGGCGCGATTCTCATATTTATTTTTGAATACTCTAATCCATTGACTATCGGAGAGATGTCTCTCTTTGATAAAATTCAGGTGTCCTTCTTCCAATCGGTTACTACCAGAACGGCAGGCTTTGCTTCCGTTCCGCAAGAGAATCTGACAAATTCCTCTGCCGCGGTATCTATTATCCTAATGCTTATCGGTGGTTCACCCGTAGGAACGGCAGGCGGTATGAAAACGGTAACCGTTGCTGTCCTTATTTGCTCAGCGTTTGCTACCGTTCGTAATAAAAATAATGCAACTATGTTCGGTCGCCGTATTTCTGATGAATCACTGAAAAAAGCGGTTGCCGTTTCTGTAACCTTTCTTGCGATTTGTGCCTTGTCAACCACACTTTTGCTGGCGACTGGCGATTCATCTGCCCTTGACACAGTCTACGAAACGGTCAGCGCAACGGCAACGGTCGGACTTTCAAGAAACTTAACGGCAACGCTTAATACGTTTGGGAAAATCATCATCATAGTAACGATGTATTTCGGCAGGGTCGGTCCCATCTCGCTTGCTGTGGCGCTTGGCAGTAAAAGCGAAAGTCAGAACGTCATTTCCGAGCCGACAGAAGATATCAGTATAGGATAAGGAGAAAATTATGAAAGTAAAGAAAACATATGCAGTCTTTGGACTTGGAAGATACGGCACAGCCGTGGCAAAGGAGCTTGTAGAGAACGGTATGGAGGTTATCGCCATCGATACCGATGAAAAAATTGTCAACGATGCGGCGGCATATCTGCCCGTGTGCAAATGTGCCGATGTGACTGATGCGGAGGTTATATCACGTCTTGGAATCGGAAATATTGATACTGTTATCGTTTGTATGGCAAGTAATCTCGAAGCGAGTGTGATGGCGGTCACGCTTTGCAAGGAGGCAGGCGTTAAGAGCGTCATTGCAAAATGTGCCAACGAGATGCAACAAAAAATATTGCTTCGTGTAGGCGCGGATCAGGTGGTTTTTCCCGAAAATGAATCGGGAATCCGCCTTGCCAAGAACCTGCTCAGCTCCGGTTTTATTGATATGATCTCTCTGTCAAAGGATGTATCGATGGTTGAAATCGATGTCAAGAATGAGTGGTGCGGAAAGAATTTGATCGAGTTAAATCTTCGTAAAAAATACGGTTTTAATATTGTTGCTATTAAAAAAGGCGGGAAGGTTAACGTAAATGTTAATCCTGAACAGGTGCTTGATGCCCAAACTACGCTGATTGTTATTGCAAACACGGCAAAATTGGGGAAACTAAGATAATATCTAATAGGTGAGGGCTGACAAAATCGATTGTCAGCCCTTATTTTTGCAACTCCGACTATATAATTTGCTTCATCCCGGGAAATACTAAGGGTGAAAACAAAAATACGGAGGTATATATGATATGTTCAAACACGAAAAAATGTTATTTCATCCGGTAGAGGTGGAAAGACCGAATCCGCAGTATGCGGTGTTGCTTCAAGAGCAGCTTGGCGGCGGTAACGGTGAGCTTAAGGCTGCAATGCAGTATATGTCCCAAAGCTTTCGCATTAAAGATCCCGAAATAAAGGATTTGTTTTTAGACATAGCCGCCGAGGAGCTTGGACACATGGAGATGGTGGCGCAGACCATCAACATGCTCAACGGTCACGACGTAGACGCAACCAAAGTGCAGGCAGGTGAGGTACAAACACACGTTCTGCTTGGACTTAATCCCGGACTCATCAATTCCTCAGGATACTCTTGGACGGCGGATTACGTGACCGTTACGGGCGATCTTTGTGCCGATCTCCTATCTAATATCGCATCTGAGCAAAGAGCCAAGGTTGTTTACGAATATCTCTACCGTCAGATTGAGGATAAGAAGGTCAGAGAGACTATTGATTTTCTCCTTAATCGAGAAGAAGCGCATAATCAGATGTTCCGTGATGCCTTCAACAAGGTGCAGGAAACGGGATCGAACCGTGATTTCGGTACGACTAAGGCTGCAAAGATGTATTTCTCTATGTCGAACCCCGGTCCCAATACTTTCGCTAACAACGAAACCCATGCGCCGTCATTTAAGTAAATATTCGAAAAGTCACCGTCAATGCTTGGCGGTGATTTTTTATGAACCTCAAAACTTTTGTCACAGAAAGCAAAGAAAAAGCAAAGCGGTTGAAAAGTTCATGGAAATATGATACAATGTTTATTAGCAGGCAACAACTTAACGGATCGTAGGGGATAGAGTATTTATGAAATACAAAATTAAGAGAGAATTCTTTCCGTTTTCGCATTTCACGCCGCCCATCAGCGAGAAATTTCCCGCCATGGCTGTGCCGCACATGAAAACGCCCAAATCCATATTCAAGGACAAGGAGCTTGCCATAAGCCGTCACGAGATTCAAAGCTACGACAGCGAGAAGATCG
>JAZNZC010000089.1:0-46973 GCA_045594745.1 Eubacteriales bacterium | reverse complement strand
GCAGATAAGATACACGCTGGCGCGTGATGAGATACAAGGGCGGTGAGCCGCCCTTGATGATATGCACCGCACTTCGTGCGGCGATGATATGCCAAGCCTGCGGCTTGGATAAAAAAATCCCCGTTCCGCAGAACGAGGATTTTTTGGCAGGGGCAGAAGGACTTGAACCCACGACCCATGGTTTTGGAGACCAGTACTCTACCAACTGAGCTATACCCCTGTGTGCAGTTTTCTGCAACGCTCAATATTATATCATAGTTTTCTCTAAATTGCAAGCCCTTTTTTGAAAAAAGATAAAGTTTTTTCAAAAAAAGAAATTCGGTTCAAAACGAACCGAATTTCTCTTATATGGCTTTTGTTCTGCGCGAATTGCATTACCAAGCGTCAAACACGCGTCTGATCTTTACTCTTCTCGGACCGTGATGCTTCTTTGCCTCGTTGTGAGTAGCAGTGAACTGAATGGATACAAAGAACAGGGATGCAATAACTGCCAAGAATGTGCCGATAAAGCCTTCATCCAATTTCAACAACGCGACTTGGGGAGCGATAGCAGAAAGCATAGCTATCAGCGCAAAACCGCCGCCAAAGGACGTGATGATAACAAACGCATAACGAACGAAATACATAGACAGCATTGCCACAACAACACCGGCTGCAATAGCGATTATGTAATCGGGATGAATGAAGTACGCCAGAATAAATCCGGTAAAGCAAGCTACGCCGAACAGTGCGTATGCGAACTTCTTGTATGCCAAAAATGCCAAGAGAAGCAGCATAGCAACGCCTACGATAGTGCCTACAAGATCGGGAACGTTCCAACCGTATTGCGCCTTTGCAACCTCGAACAAGCTTCCACCAAGCCCATAGCCTGCAATGGCAAAGCAAATGGTAGAAAGCAGCTTGATGTACTTATATCCCAATGTACCAACCAAAACGGCTACGATTGCGCCCAACGCAAGCATAACAATGGCGGGGAGCTTAATGGTCGTTGCAAAGGAGGAGAGCTTTTCGATTATCAGATTCAAGGCCGGCGCCACGCCTCCCGACTGAAGAATATCAAAGAAAAAAATACCCATAGTATAACCCCTTTCAAAATTCATCCTTACGTCTTATTATACAACGAAGAGGGCGGCTTTGTCAAGGGCTACCACCAACTTTTTGTTTGACTTTTTCATTTTTGCTTCTTTTTTTGCAATTTTTGCAGACTTGTGCGAACAAAAACAGATTATTTACATTTTTTTGTTGAAATCTCCGTAATTTATTTGTATAATTATGGATGATTACTGTGGCGAGGAGCATTTTATGACACAAGCAGACCTTTACTATAAAAAAATGACCGAGACGCCTGTGGCGCGCCTGATCGTGGGGCTTGGGATCCCGACAACGATATCAATGCTCATCACGGGCATTTACAATTTGGCAGACACCTATTTCGTAGGTGCGCTTGGCGAGAGCCAACAGGCAGCAACAGGTATTCTGTTTACCCTGCAATCGATCATTCAAGCGATCGCTTTTATGCTCGGTCACGGATCGGGAACCTTCGTTTCCAAGGCATTGGCAGACAAGGACACCAAAAGTGCTACACGTTACGTTTCCACCGCGTTTTTTACAGGCATTGGTGTTGGTCTGATCTTAGCAATCGGCGGACTTCTTTTTCTTGATCCCCTGCTGCGTCTTTTGGGAAGCACCGAGACCATTCTGCCCTATGCCCGCGACTACGGATTTTGGGTGCTGACCGCCTGCCCCGTAATGATCGGCTCATTGGTACTCAACAACAATCTGCGCTATGAGGGCAAAGCATTTTATTCGATGATCGGTCTGACAACAGGCGGAATTTTGAACATCTTTGGTGACTTTTTGCTTATTCGAGTTTTCAATCTCGGCGTCTTCGGAGCGGGAATGGCAACAGCGATCTCTCAAGCCATCAGCTTTTGTATTCTTCTGTTTTTGTACTTGCGTATGGCGCAAAGTACGATCTCCATTCGTGCTATCAGCCGTGATGTGCGTGAGTACTTTGGAATCTGCAAGGTCGGCTTCCCTTCCCTGATCCGTCAAGGATTGAATTCCATTTCGGGCGGAATCCTGAACAATCTGACCAAAGCCTTTGGCGATGCCGCCATTGCCGCGATGAGCGTGGTCAACCGCTTCTCCTCTCTTGTGATGTTTGTCGGTCTTGGCATCGGCCAGGGATTTCAGCCTGTGGCATCCTTTAACTATCAAGCGAAGAAGTATCGCCGTGTGAAAAAGGGATTGATCTTCACCACCACGTTTGGCTTTTGTCTCCTTGCCGTGCTCGCATCCCTTGGTTTCATCTTTGCAGAACCCATCGTTTATCTCTTCCAGGAGCATCCCGAGGTGCGCGTGATCGGTGTACCCGCTCTGCGCTACGCAACCGTCGGCATTTTGTTCCTCTCGCTTTCCGTTCCCGTAAATATGCTTTATCAAAGCATTCGCCGCGCAGGCATCGCTTCGCTCCTCTCGCTGTTGCGCTCGGGCGCGATCTTCATTCCCGTTTTGCTTATTTTGCATCACTTCTTGGGGCTTACGGGTATTCAGTTAGCACAGCCTGCCGCCGACGTGATCACAGGACTTGCATCCGTTCCCTTTATGCTGTATTTTCTCAAGGCCACCCCAAACGATGAGGACGTCCTGCCCGATGCACTGTCCAAAATTGACAAAGAAAAGGAGACCGTATGAAAATAACAACCGTACTTTTTGATCTTGACGGCACATTATTGCCCATGGATATGAACGTATTTATCAAAGCCTATTTTGGCGGACTTGCACGCCGCCTCGCCCCCCACGGCTACGAGCCGCAAAGGTTGGTTGACGCCATTTGGCAAGGAACTGCCGCCATGGTAAAGAACAACGGTGAAGTTCCCAACGAGGAGCGCTTTTGGCAGGGCTTTGAAGCCGCTTACGGCAAACCCGCACGTCAAGACGAGGAGCTCTTTGCCGCCTTTTATCGCGAGGATTTTGATAAGGTGCGCACCTCTTGCGGCTACACACCCGCGGCACGCGAGGTCATCGACACGGTAAAAGCCTGCGGCCTGCGAACAGCACTTGCCACCAACCCCATATTTCCCGCAATGGCAACCGAGCGTCGCATTGCTTGGGCGGGGCTTTCCACCTCGGACTTTGAACTTTACACCACCTATGAAAACTCCCGCTTTTGCAAACCGAACCCCAATTATTACCGCGACGTGATGCAGACCTTGGGCGTATCTCCCGAGGAATGCTTGATGGTTGGCAATGACGTAGGCGAGGATATGATCGCCGAAACACTTGGCTGCCGCGTATTCCTTTTGACAGATTGCATCATCAATCCCAAAAACGCCGATATTTCGGTCTACCCTCACGGAAGCTTTGACGAATTGATTGCCTTTATCAAGAACCTAAACACTTAATGTAAAGAGGCTGTCTCAAATGCAAATTTGAGACAGCCTCTTTTGTTTCGCTTTATCCACTCGCGGCATACACTGACAAAAAAAGCAAAGAGGGTGCGAAATGCGACTTGACGAGTTGTTTTATCGATGCTTACATATTCCTTACACGCATGTGGAAAACGGTGCGGACTACGCAACCGAACGCTTTGGAGACACGCTGTATGTCTATTTGGAGAGCTCCGACGGTCTGCTTGATTGGCGAAACAATCTGGACTTTCCTGCCACACCCTACCGCCGTATGGAAAGCACGGTCTGGTTTGCACATCGCGGCTTTTTGAAGGTGTGGAAAAGCGCAGAGCCACATCTGTCGCCCATGATCCTCAACCCCGATCTACGGCGGATCGTAATCGCGGGCTACTCACACGGCGCAGCGTTGGCAGTGCTCTGCCACGAATACGTGTGGTATCATCGTCCCGATCTGAGAGCAACTTTGCAGGGCTACGGATTTGGCTGTCCGCGGGTGATATGGGGTGTAAGAAATGAAACTCTGCGTGAGCGGTGGGAACATTTTGTGGTGGTGCGGAACTTGGACGATCTGATCACACATCTGCCGCCTGCCCTGCTTGGATATTACCACGTGGGAACACTTTTGGAGATTGGTAGGCGCGGACGTTATTCGCGTATTGATGCACACCGCGCCGAAAATATCCTTACAGAATTAAGAAGAATGTAAATTTATGGGGGACTTCTTGCAAGAAGTTCCCCCCGTTGTTCGTTCGTTTTTTTACACGGTAATTTGCCACAATCCAAACAGACTGCACAGGAGACCGCAAGTCGGCTCGCCTTGGCTCTCGGCTTGGAATTTGGGACACCAAACAAACAAAAATCCACCCGCAGGTGGATTTTTGTTTGCTTTAATGCTTTGTACTGCTATCAATTACCTCTGCGTTGAGGAAACGCTCAATGTCTCCAACAAGCTTTTCGAGAATAGCGGTAGAAGCGTAGAATTTGCCAACCACACCGTCGGGGGAATTGGTAACAAATTCGCCGTTTTCATTCTTGGTGTAAAGCTCCACGGTGACAAGAACCTTCCAGTCGGAATACTGATAGAATTTGTATTCAAAGTATTGCGAAATGTTTTCGTCGTAATAGCGGAGCTCGTCTCCGTTCTCGTCGTAATAGGTGTAGCCGTTAAGCGCTCTCGCATAGTCCTCAACGTGTGTGGAGATCGTTGCAATCGGCTTTTTATCGCCGCTTGCAAGGTATTCTTCAACGCTCATGCCCATAGCCGCCTCGAACTCTACCGGATCAACGTCACCCATAAGTGAGAAATAGAGCAGCTGCAGGTGCAGCTTACGGAAGTTGTCGGTGGCTGTAATGGTTTCGTATTCCTGAACGCCTGCATCTCCCATGCCCGAGTTGGTAATGTTGTATTCCAAGAGCTCTCCGTTGCAGGAGACCAAAAGACCGGAAGCACTCACGCCGAGCGTTGCTTCATACGTGTTGCCCTTGTAGGTGTAACGGTAAACGGGGTCCCCCAAGCTACGCGTAACACGGATCCTCTCGTTTCTGGAGAGATCAACGTAGAAATAGTGTCCGCCAAGATACTTGCCGTTTTCGTCGCGCTCGATCTCGTATTCGATGGTTTTGGTGATATAGTCGGGGGAAACAGTTACGTTTTCGCCTGCATCGTTGACGTAGTAGTAGCTTTCCTGAACATAAACGACGTCTGTCAGCGTGGGATCAAGAACGATCTCTTTGTTACTGACGACCGTTGCTTCATCGAGATCGACCTCGGCTACGATATCGTAGGTTTTCCCCTTTATCTTATAGACCTTTTTGCCCCCCTCGATATAGACCTTACCCTCGGAGAGATTGACACCCTTAAATTCATTCTTTTCGTTTACATAGTAAGCGTAGCTGAGCGAGTTATCCAGACTGAAATCATAGGTCTTGTCAGCTGGAAGATCAAATGCTTCGCCGTTAAATTCAAATTTGATATCGCGAACGTAAGCAACGTTGTGGAAGATAAAGGCCTCGTTGTACCATTTCATATAGTCCCACTCGAGGAAGGAGAGATAGTATTGGTCTACCTCTACGATCATATCAAAGGGCACTGCCGCCACATAATACGTACCCTCGGGCGTTTTTTGACTGATGAAAAGCTCGTTTTGCGCATAGAGCTTATCGCCGTTCTCATCCAAATTGCCCGTAAAGGTCTTGTAGGTCAAATAGTAAACGTCCTTATCAAGTCCAAATTCTGCCATCGTTTCGGCTGTCAGACCGATCTTGCGGCAGGCGATACATTCGATGGAATAGAATGTTTCAAACACCGAAATGGCGCTGTTTTCGTTGATGTTGTAGCCCGACATAACGCTGATGCCAGGCAGATACGGGCGCGTAGAGTTCATCGTATTGATGCGCTCCTCAAGCTCGGAATAGGTGAAAGAAACAAGCGTTTCGAGCTCGATCTTGCTATCCTGCCAGGTGGGGAGATGCCCCAAAAGGAAATCCTTGCCCATACTGTGATAGGTCACCGACACGGGATAGACCGCACGCGGTACGACAAGCTCCTCGATGGGTTGCAGAATGGTGCTTTCGATATAATCGGTCGTAACGATATAAACCGAGCCACGGCCCTCGAGGCGGACATAGTATCCCGCGCCCGAAAGAATGGGATCTCCGACGTGGACGGTATAGGTCTTTTCGGGGTCGGGCTTCGGGTTGCCATCCTCATCGTAATCGATGACGTATTTGCCGTTTTGGTACATATCGGTGCCATCGGCGTTCTTTTTGAAGAGCACCCCTCTGATGGTGTAGGTCGCCTGCGGCGTATCCAGACCGTAGACGGAATAATCGATGGTTCCATCCTCAAGCCGAGGAATGAGCGGATCTGTGGAGTTTGCACCCATTTTGCGATTTGCCATCATATAGCCGCAAGAGAAGCAAAGCTGTGCAAACAGATCTTGGTCAAATTCCAAATTTGATTTTTCAAATTCCTTGACCTTAATGCCGCCCGCGGTGCGGTAGACGGTGTAGTCGCCGCCCTGATCATTCTTCATTGTAATGGAGTGGAGATACTCGGAGCGTACCTGCGGGAACATAAGAAGGATCGTGCCCGAGGAATATTCGCCGTCCTCGGCATCAACAAGCGCGCGCAGGGTGTGCTCACCCGTATCGGGATCGATCTTATATTGATTTCCGCTTCCCTTGGCAATAAAGACGTTATCGAGCACGCCGTTGGTATCCATCAGATTGCCGTCGGCGTCAAAGAGCTTGTATACGCCGTCCTGACGCTTGATATAGTATTTATCGCTGTGCTCTACGCCATCCACCGTGTATGTGTCAACAAAGGAATAAATGGCGATGAGCTGTGCCACAATGACAAAGGTAATGATCAAAACGATTGCAACCGCCGCCAATGCGACGATGGCGATCTTTTGTTTCTTGAGCATAGAGCGTTTTTTGTCGGTTGCCGAGGCGGCTTTCTCCCAACGCGCAACGAGACGGATATCTTCATCCGTTTCGATGATCGCATCGGGCTCCACAAGCACATCCCCGTAATACCAGCCGCAAAAGGCGTATCCGCGGCGAGTGGGTGTTGGCAGATTGCCAAACGGTTCTCCCACCCTGCCCTCTCGGCTCAACTGTGAAACATTGCCTCGGTTGGCATCGAATATCAGGTTGATAATGGTTCCTGTTTTCATTGGTTAGTTGTTTCCCTTTCTTTGAAAACCTGCTTCAAAAACTTACATCGCTGCCCCACGGCGCGTTTTTCTTCTGACCAGAACGACCACGCCTGCTACGGTCATCGTAATGGCGGGGAGAACGGTGAGAACGACGGTGGCAGTGATGATACCGGGAGCGATAGAGGTCGCACCCGTGGTGCTATCTGTTTGCATTTGTTGTTTGGCATCGATCTGCATATCGTAGAGTGCGAGGAAGCTCAGACCTACGGGGTTGACTTCTCTGCCGACGTAACGCAGAACAGAAAGAAGCGCATCGGTGTTACCGTAAGAGGTGCTTCCGAGCAGTGCGTTCTTTGCAAACTCGGTAGAGCCTACCGCGCATACGAAGGAAGGCTGATTAACGGTGGTATATCCCATACCCTCGCCCAGCGTGCGACGCTCAGCAGAAATGGTCATTACGTTGAATACGCCCGAGCCGCCCATGGGAACACCGTTCTCATCGGTCAAGGCTTGTCCGTTCGCCTTGACAGAATAGTTTGCGGGGTTCTCGGCGGTTCCCGTGCGGAATACGTCGTATATCATACGGTTCCACCCGTCACGGTTTGCGTGTGCAAAGGTGTAGGCGGGAATGCCGTTTTTCTCGTCTGCCATTACGTATCCTTTATCGTAGGTAGAGGAGAATGCCACGGGAATGGCATTGCCGAAAATAACCTTGGGTTCAGTACCTGCGGCAATGATGTCACTCAGCGCAGCAGCGCCTATACCCTTGCCAACGGGATACTGTGCAATAAAGGTATTGCCCGTGCCGTCAAGTGCGTTAGCGGAATCGATAACGGCATAGTTACCCTTGACGGTTTCGCCTGCTTCATTCTGACCGTTGGCACGTTGGTATTCAATGCCCCAGAAGGTCAGGTATTCCTCAAGATTGGGCATATGTGGCGTGTCGGCATCCATAAACACCATAAAGGAATACGACTTATCCAAAAACGCATCCAGCTTTTTGGTCTCGGAAACGGTCACGTTCTCGTTACCAAACGCCGATACAAAGTCGGTTTGGGGATCAAAGGTCAAGATCAGACGGCAGTTTGCGGGGATCTCTTCGTTTGCAAGATCAAGGAATTGGATCTCGTATCCCGCACCCTCGATGACGTTCATAAACTCGCTGTATTCGGGCCAGCTTGCGCGATCATTGAGATTCCAATTTGCAAAGGGCTCACCGTGATTGACGGTCAGGCAGCAAATGGGCGCCTCGGCACCCGTAACGTCGAGGATCTGCTTGACAAACTGCTTTTGTCCGTTATAGCCGATCGGTACGTCGGACGCAGAATCGGAATCGTAGGTGTAGAAGGAGCGCGCCGAGCTGATGCGGTATTCCGTGCCGCTGGCGACGATAATGTTGCTGGGATAAATGGTGGAATAAGAGGTGCTTCGATACATATCTACCGAGGAGGGGTTGCTCCATACGTCGCGCCAAGAGACCTTGATGGTGTCAGGGAATTTCTTTTGCAGGCTGAGCGCGGTGTAGTATACGTAGCGCATAGACTCTGTCCCCATCAGTTGGTCGGGCTCGGAGCAAAAGATGATCTCAACCTTTACAGGTTCTTCCCGCTCGCTGTTGGCTTGATCGAAGATATATTCCAAATAACCGACGGTCTCATCCATCAGCGTATAGAGTCCGCACTGCTTTTGCAGGTTGTTATACTGCTGATAAACGGTATATGTGGACTGCGGCGTCAGATCGATAAACCAATGCTGACTTGTGCAAAGTGCCGTCATACCAATGTTGAGGAGCAAGACGGCCACAAGCACGATGATGCACAGTCCCAATGAGGCGGAGCCGCGACGGAGCTTGCGCTCCCATCCGTTTCCGAGTTTCATATCTGTTTTTTCCTTTCTTCGGGGTTTTCTTATGCGCGGCGACGGCGGATAAGCACGACTGTGGCAACCGTGAGAACGGCCACTGCGGGAATCACTGCCAGCGCGATCGTCCAGCGCAGCATCTGCGCGGTGGTAATGGTGCTGATATCGTAGGATGCGAAGGGCTTGATCGTCAATCCCGTAGGAGCTTTGCGTCCGCCGACCTCTTCAAAGAGGGAGAGCAATACGTCACCGTTGTCGTATACGGCAGATTGCAGGTAGGTGCGCGTAGCAAAGTTGACAGAAGATACCACGCCAACGTAAGAGGAGCCCGTAGCACTCTTTTGCTCGGTCAGGCTCATCAAAATGCAGGGGCCGCCGTCAACGACCTGACCGTTTGCCCAGTGCAAGGTCTCCTCGCTGCTGCGATACAGGGGATAGAGCGTGCGTTCGCCGCTCATACTGACATAGGTTCCATCCTCGCGTGCGGTATAGCCCTCACCCGTAACCGAGAGAGCCGTGGCGTTGCCAAAGACAACGTACTCGTTTGCTGTGTTGACAAAGCGGTTATCCTCGCCGCCCTCGGCGTGGCCGTAGATCGTATAGCCGTCGGATGTCAAAGAGCCCGAGGTATCCTGCACCATATAGCGGTGCGAAACACCCGTGGTTGCATTTTTGGCATATTCGGTCTCAATGCCCCACTCCTTGATATAGCTCTCAAAGTTGGGCATATGCGGCGTTCCGTTCTCGAGGAAGAGGAAAAAGGAATGTCCGTCAACCGCCAAGAAATTATCCAAGATCTCTTTTTCGGAGATATCCGAGAGCTCGTCCGATACGAGGTCGGTGTTGGGATTGTAGCTGATAATGAGATCGCAGGTCGCGGGAATGGGATCTTTATACAGGTCAATATAAACGACCGTGTAGCCTGCATCGTCAAGAATATTCAAAAGCTCGTAGTCGTAGGAGACCTCGCCGTGGTTGTTGAGAAGACACGCGATGCGCGGATCATCGTCGATAGCGTGCATCAGAGCAGAGCTCAGGCGGCGCTCGCCGCTGTAAGCCCAGGGCTCGGTGCTCGTGTCATCGGCAAACACATAGAAATCCGTCCATTTGTAAACGCGGTGGTAGTCGCCGCAAACCACGATCACGCTGGTACTGTTCAGGGCCGTGACGATCTCCTCACCCGTCAGGGGGTGCAGGCTGACCGTATAGGGCTTGACCGGCGTGGGGTTGATATAGATGTCGTAAAATTTCAGCTTGACATTCTCAAAGCGATCTGCCAAGGCGCGTGCCGTATAGTAGAGATAGTAGTTCTCGCTTCCCTCGGCCTTAACGGCATCCTCAAGGTTGCAGAACAGGATCTCGATCTCGGGCAGCGTTCCGTCTGCCTTTCGGCAGGCTTCAAAGGTGCTTTCCAACACTGTGTAGCAATCCTCGGTGACATCAAACGCCAAGGTAGGCGTCAGTGATGTGTAGAGCTCATAACGCTCCGCCAAAGAGGACAGCACAACGTTGGCAAGGACTGCCACCAAAATGACCATAGCGGTCAATACTGCCGCTACTGTGGCATAACGCGCCTTTTTGTTGCGTATCAATCGTTTTTTCATAAATGCTTCTCCTCTCCTGCATCAACCCCAACGACGCTTTTCGTAGACGCGCACGGTCAAGAACAGGAAAACAAATGCCAGTGATGCGTAGTACAGGAGCGCCGCATAGTCGAACACGCCTGCGCTGAAGTTGGTATAACGGCTGAGCACCGATACCCAATCGATTACAAAACGAACAGCATAGCTACCGATGATAGGTTGTCCCGAGGCATCGGTGAGCATATTGAATACGTTGAGCAGAACCATCACCGCGATAACACCAATGGTGATAACAGCCGCAGAGAGCTGATTTTCGGTCATAGCCGAAATGAAGGTTCCAATGGCGATAAGTGCCGCTCCCAAAAGAATGAGAGCGAGAAGCGAGCCAACGATCTGTCCCGTTACGGGACCGATGTGCGTGAGCGAATAGTCAGCACCTGCGCGCTCTGCATTGGCGATAACATACAGGGGAATGAAGTTGATGCAGGAAAGCAGAACGCCGCCTACAAACAGCGTAAGAGCTGCAAAATACTTACCGAGCACCATACCCGTAATGGTGACGGGTGCGGTTAGGAGCATCTGCTCGGTACGCAGTTTTTTCTCTTCAGCAAACAGTCTCATCGTCAAAAGAGGAATGAGAATGACAAAAGCAATGATCAGATAGAAAAAGTATTGGCTGGTGTTGTAGGTTCCTGCGATAATGGTCGTGTAGCAGCACAGGAGCGCCGAGAACACCAAAAAGATCCCGAGATAAACGTATCCGATGGGATTGATAAAATAAGAGCGCATTTCTTTTTGATAAATGGCAAACATAAAACAGCAAATTCCTTTCTGTAATGAATGAGTCGCGTGCAACGGGGAGCAAATTATTCGTCGTCGGCGTCCTCGTCAAACGTTTTGGCAGCCTCTGCTCTCTGGCGCTCGGCGTCGGCAAAGAGGGTCGCTCCCAATTCCTTTTCTTGGTTCGCAACCTGTCTTCTGCGATTCTTGCGCTCTGTACGATCGCGCATAGCCCCCGGTATCTTCTTCTCTTCGGAGTGGTCAACGACCGAGATGAAAATATCCTCAAGGCTCATACCCATCGACTCCATACCAACCATCGGCCAGTTGCGCTCGACCAAGCCGTAAAACAGCTTTTTGCGAATATCGATGCCCGCATCACTTTCGATCATATAGGAGTATGCGTCGCCGTCACGCTCGGCCAAGCTCTCGGCATAGGTGATGCCGGGCATCGAACGAAGCATGGAGAGCACATCCTTTTGCGGACCGACGATCTTGACGTTGAAGCGTCGGTTTTGACTCATAACGTTTGCAATGTTCTCGGTCTTTTCGTTGGCAACGATCTTGCCCTTGTTGATGATGACAATGCGGTCGCAAACAGCTTGTACCTCTTGCAGAATGTGCGTGGAGAGAATGACCGTGTGCGCCTTGCCCAAGCTACGAATAAGATTGCGGATCTCGATGATCTGCTTGGGGTCAAGACCAACCGTAGGCTCGTCGAAAATAATGACCTTGGGATTGCCGATAAGCGCTTGTGCAATACCTACTCTTTGGCGATATCCCTTGGAGAGGGTGCGAATGACCTTATGGTACATATCACTGATTTTGACAGTTTCGCAGATTTTTGCCAAATGCTCCGCGCGATCCAGCTTGCAGCATTTGAGGTCGTATGCAAAATTGAGGTATTCCCCAACGGTCATATCCAAATAGAGCGGCGGTTGCTCGGGCAAATAACCGATCAGCTTTTTTGCGCCAATGGGATCGCTGAGAATATCAATGCCCGCAATGCAGGCCTTGCCTGACGTTGACGAGAGATATCCCGTCAGGATATTCATTGTGGTACTCTTGCCCGCACCGTTGGGGCCTAAAAGACCAACGATCTCGCCTTCTTCTACAGAAAAGCTGATGTCATCCACAGCACAGGTGGTGCCGTAATTCTTTACAAGATGCTCGATTTTTATCATGAGAGGGTACGATCCTTTCTGACTCGTTTGGGAGCAACAGCGCTCCCCTTTTTATAATTCAAATTATATTCTAACACATATATATGACCAAACAATGAACAAGAACAAAAAATGTTATTGCCTACACCTGACTTTGTTGTGAAAATTATGTGTCTTTTCACAAAAAAACCGCCGATGCTGTATAAAACGCCAACAAGAGGAAAAAATAAAGACAGCAAGACGCGCGAGTGGGATTTTTCTCATCCAACCCCGCGGGCGCAATATCATCATATCAAAGGAGAATCAAAATGCAAAAGAACTGGAAGGAATCTCAATTCTTCAAAAAGCTGAAGCACATTCGCGTAAACCGTGCAGTTTACCTTTCTGCCATCATCGTGCTTCTCTCCATCTCCGTCGTTCTCATCATCACCGCCGTCAATAACCGTGTTACAAAGGAACCCATCGACACCACGCCTCCCACAGTGAACACACCCGAACCCGAGGGAACGACTCCCCCTCCCCAAACAGACAACACCGACAAACCCACATTGAACAATACCATTCCCGAGTTTGCTCTGCCTGTGGGCGGTGTGCTCTCCAAAAAGCACAGTGTTGACACACAGGTCTTCTCCCCTACGCTGAACGAATACCGCGTGCACCTTGGCATTGACATTGCCACCGAGGAAGCCGCTCCCGTTTGTGCAATGGCGGCAGGAACGGTTGCACAGATCTGGGAAGATCCTATGATGGGCTGGAGCGTGGCAATTTCTCACACGGGAGATGCCGTAACGGTCTATAAGAACCTTTCCAAACAGCTCGCAGACGGCATCACGGTTGGCGCTGAGGTAGAGGCAGGCCAGCTCTTGGGAAGCGTTGGCGACAGCGCTATGATCGAGATCGCGGAAGAGCCTCACCTGCATATGGAAATGACCGTAAAGGGACTGCAGGTAGATCCTTTGGACTATTTCAGCAAGGAAGTCCTCTCTGCGATCACCGAGGACTCTATTTACGAGTCTGAAGCAGACAAATAAATCGAAAACAAACTAAGCGGGTGCTCTCTGGCATCCGCTTTTTGTGTGCCTTTCCATCCTTTTGTGCATACACTGTAGTGA
Organism: Eubacteriales bacterium; assembly: GCA_045594745.1. GTDB lineage: Bacteria > Bacillota > Clostridia > Oscillospirales > CAG-272 > UMGS1865. The sequence continues at coordinate 33,400 of JAZNZC010000089.1, read as the reverse complement.
GGTTATACAACCTCAAATATCAACAAAAAAGGAGAAACCATGGCGCAATTTACAAATCAGGCGCAGTTATCATATAACAACGCAGTTATCAATTCTAATGTTGCGGTAGGTGAGGTCTTGGACGTTCTTTCTGCCGACAAGATCGCCGTAACGAACACCTATACGACCGGCGGTGACGTCACCTACGTCATCAGCGCACTCAATGCAGGAGCTACACCGCTTGGCGACATTACCGTAAGCGATAACCTCGGAGCTTACACGTTTGGCGAAACAACACTTTATCCCCTGACCTACAAGGATGGCTCTGTTCGTCTTTATATCAACGGTGTTCTGCAAGAAGCCCCCACCGTTACAGTAGGTCCCCCTTTGGTAGTCAGCGGTATTACTCTGCCCGCAAACAGCAATATGGTGCTCATTTATGAGGCAGACGTCAACGCTTTTGCACCTCTTGGCGAGGGAGATAGCATTGTGAACACCGCTACCGTTACAGGCGGCGGTATTTCCACACCTCTGACCGTAACCGAGACCATTACCCCCGTAGCAGAACCGATGCTCACCATTACCAAGAGCATCAGCCCCGTTCCCGTGGCCGAAAACGGTGTTGTGACCTATACCTTTGTGATTCGTAACAGCGGCAACGCCCCCGCCGATGCCGCGGCAAACGTAACCTTGACCGACACCTTTTTGCCTGTCCTTTCGGATCTTACCGTACTGCTGAACGGCGTGACTCTTGCCGAGGGAACAGGCTACACCTATGCTATTACAGAGGGTGATTTTGCCACCGTTCCCGGTGTCATTACCGTCCCTGCCGCAACCTATACGCAGGATCCCACAACCGGCGTATGGTCTGTCACTCCCGGCGTGACAACGCTTACCGTCAGCGGAACGATATAAGCATAAAACAACACCAAGTCCCGCAAAAAACGGGCCGGACAATGCTTTTGCACTGTCCGGTCTTTTCGTTTTTGGTTATTCTTTTAGGAGAAGGTCTCCCTATTACGAACGCGTTTTTTTCTCGATGACTGTGTCGGATGCGTCAAACTCCTGTTGCTCCCATCCGCTCGCGGCGATCAAATCCTCTTGGTAGCGGTAGTAACGCTTCTTAAATGTGAATACCGTTCCAAAGCAAGCAAGTGCACAAAGTAGAGCGTAGAGGATAACATTGGGATTGAATTCCCACTCAACAGTGTTGTTGGCGAGTAATTGACTCTGACCGTCCGCCACTACCGTTACCGAATGGATGCGGTCAAAATCAAAGCTCGTTTTCCATTCGTAGCGGATCTCCTCGGCAAGACGAGGGTAAAGTGTGAGACCGTCAAGCTTGATCTCTTCGCGCTCGCGGCCGTTGCCAACCACTACGGTGATGCTCTCAATATTTGCTTTTTCATCCTCATAATTGATCAGATAACCGCTCAGCTGAGAAACGAAATTCTTGCCGTCGGCATCCAAAGGTGCAGAGGAAACGTCAAACGCCTCTTTAACAGCAATTCCCTCATTCCCCTCTGTTAAAAACAGGGATACAACAGTCAGTACCAAAAAGGTCAACGCCAAAACGCCGCACAAAAGCACGAGCAGATTATATCCTATGTACTTTTTACATTGTTGCTTCAATTCCATCCAATCGATCTTCATTCAAGAAAGTTCCCCTTTCGTCATTGCTCGTTTTTATTATAACACACCGCACGCCATTGTGCAAGAATTTTTGAAAATCTTTTCAAATATGTTGCAAAATATTTGCGATTATGCTATAATAAGACATCATTTAGAAATGAAAGGACCGACTTGATAATGCTACACGTTTCTCACGTCACAAAAAAATACGGCAAGCTGATTGCCTGCAACGACATCAGCTTTGATCTTACCCCCGGCAGTGTGACCGTCCTTCTCGGTCCCAACGGTGCCGGAAAAAGCACATTGATGAAGGCCGCGATCGGCTTTTTGCGCTACGACGGTGATATTGCCGTGGGTGGTATTCCCAATAAGACCACCGACGCACGCCGCCTCTTGGGCTACATTCCCGAGCTCCCCTCGCTTTACCCGAACCTTACCGTTTCGGAGCATATGGAATTTGTGGCACGCGCTTACCGCCTGACCGATTACAAGGCATACGCTGACGAGCTTTTGGAAAGATTTGAGCTTGCCGACAAGAAACGCAAATTCGGCGACGAGCTCTCAAAAGGTATGCAACAAAAGCTGAATATTTGCCTTGGACTCCTTCCCCGTCCCAAAATGCTACTGCTCGACGAGCCGATGATCGGTCTTGATCCGCACGCCATTAAAGAGCTCAAGCAGATGCTCTCGGAAATGCGTGCAGCGGGATGCACCCTGCTGATCAGTACACACATCATCGACAGCGTAGATATGCTGTGGGATCGCACCATAATCATGCAAAACGGAACGTTGCGTGCAAACGTCACCCGCGAAGAGCTGGAAGCACAAAGCAAAACGCTTGAAGATCTCTTTTTTGATGTTACCGAAGGCATTGCGAGAGAGACGGAGGCCCCTGCCCCCGACGCGGAGGATGAGGCACAATGAAGCTGTTTTTCTATTATGCCTTTTGCTCGGTAAAAAATCAGCTACGCAAGCTATTTAAGACATGGGTCGCCGTATTCTTTGCGGTATGTCTGTTATTTGGCGTGCTGATCGGGCTTGGCGCCGCTGCGTTGGATGAGCTTGCAAGCGAGGAAATGCCCCCCGAAGAAGAAGAGGAGGTACTGCCCGACGAAGATCTTTACCCCGAAGAGGAGATGACCGAGGAGGACATTGCCCAGATGATGCAGGTCATCGAATTGATCGCAGGCGGTGTCATTTTATTGGTGTTCGTCCTCAATTCTCTTTCGGCGGATAAGAACGGCTGTGCCGTCTTTTTGCAGGCAGACGTCAATCTGCTTTTTGCCTCTCCAATGAAGCCGCAATCGGTGTTGCTCTTCCGATTGATGACACAGATCGGCACATCGCTCGTTTTGAGCATCTATCTGCTTTTCCAAGTACCCAATCTCGTTATCAACCTCGGCATACCGTTACTCGGGGCCATAGCCGTCATTTTTACGTGGGCACTTGTGTTGATACTGAGCAAGCTCTTACAAGTACTGCTCTACACGGTCAGCTCCACCTATCCGAGCACCAAAAAGTATATACGCCCCGCCATTTTTGCACTTGTGGGCATCATCGGCGCAGCCTTTTTGCTCTATTGGAAGGACTCGGGAACCGATCCGCTGACAGCCGCTGTGCAATTCTTTAATGCCCCCATCACACGCTGGATCCCCGTTTGGGGTTGGCTCAAGGGATTTTGTATGTTTGCCGTTGAGGGCAACATTTTGTACCTTATCATCTCTCTTATCCTGTTGATCGCAACCACCGTAGCACTCGTTTGGGTGATTTGGACGATACGAGTAGACTTTTACGAGGATGCGATGGCAAAATCGGAAGAGACCGCAGAGCTGCAACGCGCGGCAGAGAGCGGAAATGCCGTTGCGGTACGACAGAAGAAAGACCGCAGCGAAAAGCTCCGCCGCGACGGTTTGAGGCACGGTTGGGGAGCAAACGTTTACTTCTATAAAACAATGTATAACCGTTTCCGCTTTGCCCCGCTTGGTATATTTACCAAGACGACCGTTACCTATCTGATAGCAGGTGTTGGCACAGCATTTGTTTTGCGCTTTATGGTGAATATTCAGAGCTTTATTCCCGTGGCGCTCGTGCTTGCAGGGCTTGCATTCTTCCGCTCGCTCGGCAATCCCCTATCGCAGGATACGGGAATGGATAGCTTTATCATGATTCCCGAAAGCCCGTGGGCAAAAATGTTCTATTCCCTTTTGGGTGGCTCGGTTTCTTGCTTGCTCGACCTGCTCCCCGCTATGCTCGTAGCCACCGTACTGATGCAAGCCAATCCCCTCGAAACGCTTGCATGGACCCTCTTTATCGTAACGCTTGATTTTTATTCCACCGCCGTGGCAACCTTTATCGACCTCTCTATCCCCACCGCTACCGCGAAGCAGATCAGAAGCGTTATTCAGATCATGTTTATTTACTTTGGACTTTTACCCGACATCGTTATCCTGATCGTTGGCGGCATCTTTTCCGCACTCCCCATAGCGGCCGCAGTCGCCGCCGTGGCGAACGTGTGCATCGGTGCTGTATTCTTTGCACTATCCCCCTTGTTTTTAACAAACGGAAGGAAATAACAAACACAAAAAGCAGAACGCACCGCGGTGTGTTCTGCTTTTTTGCTTGTATTACTTTTGTTCTGTGTTTAGAGTTGTTTTTTGACGTACGGGGTATCAAAAACAGATTGTCCTTTCATTCTCGCCTGAACAAGGGGCGTAGGTGTTGAGAGCGCGCCCTCTTCGAGAATGATCTGTGCGGCGGCGGCGGTCCATTCGGTCACACGCAGATCACCGCCAACGATATTGTTCATCACAAGCGATGCGCCCTCACCAAATCCGCGTCCGCAGTTATGGTAGGCAAATGCACCTTGGAAGATGCCCATATCGTTGGTGAGCACCAGACCGCTCATACCGACGTCAATGGCAGAACCCTTGCCGAGAGTAAAGATCGCGGCATCGCAAAAATCGGTCAGGGGCTTGCCTTCGTGACGCGCTCCGATGTATCCGCCTACGTTAAGGATAAGCGGGATCTTCTTCGCGCGGCAAATTTCATATACGCGAGCGAGCTTGTAGTCCTCTTTTTTTCCGACGAGGTAGTCGAGAACAACTGCGCGAATGGGCAGTTGGATACTTTCCAAAAGTGCTTCGAGAGTCTTGGGGCGGATCATACCGCAGGTCTCGCAAACGTCCGCGAAAACAGGAGTCGAGCCCACGCAAACGGCAACGAGAGAATCGGCAGGCGCCGAGACCTCGCAAACAACCGTTGCATCGGATGTTTGGTTTTCGTCAAAGCGTGCTCCAAAATGGCGAAGAACTGCCTCGTATGCCGCATCGTAGCTGTGGCAAAGGAGCCCATAATTTGCTCCGCTGTATTCGGCAAGTGCCTTAGCGGCAGAAACGGAATAGCCACCAATGGTACCCCAAACACCGCTCTCAAGAACGGAAAGCTCGGTTTCGATGAGTCTTTTTTGCATATCCATATCTTTCCCTCCTTACACGGTTTTGAGCTCGTCGGCGTGCTCCCACACCTTGACGATAGCCTCTACAATGGCATCAAGCGTTGCTCTGTCAGAGAGGAGAACAGCCTGTCCCATCCAAGAGCCCTCTTCAAAAGATGCACAGTCGCACACGGGAAGCGGTGTGACGTCGATCCTGGAACCGATCATTCTTTCGGTATCGCGCGAGGTCACGCAGGGGAAGGTGTAAAGCGGTGCGTAGCCCGAACAGATCGGCACGCCCTCTGCTACAAGCGCTTTGATGAATTGGTCGCGCGTGATGCCCTTTTGGGCCAATGCGTCCTTTTTGAAACGCATCAGGAACAGATGGTATGCGTGCGTTGTAATGCGCTCGTCATAGGCGAGATGCTCGACAAAGCCGAGCCCCTTGAGTCTGCCTGCGAGGTATGCGGCATTCTTATCGCGCAAAACAACCTCGCGAGCGAGCTTGCTATACTGCGAGAGCAAAATAGATGCCTGCAGCTCGGTGATGCGGTGATCCTGCGCCACGCTGACGTATTTGCCGTCCTCGATGCCGCCTGCGAGCATCAATTCCAATTTTTTTGCAAGGACATCATCGTTTGTTGTGATGATTCCGCCCTCACCACTCGTCAAATTTTTGGAGTTTTGGCAAGAGATAGAAGCCGCATCGCCATAAGCGCAGATGTTCTTTCCCTTCCACTCCGCTCCAACGCCTTGTGCGGCATCAACAATCAATTTAACGCCGTAACGGTGTGCAATCGCCTCGAGAGCATCGAGATCGGGTGGGCATCCGCCAACGGCAACAGCCACGATGGCGCGGGTTTTATCTGTGATCTTCTCCTCAACGGATGCGGGAGAGATAAGGTAATTGCTCTCATCAATGTCGGCAAACACGGGAGTCGCTCCAGCAAAAACGATGGACGACAGCGTTGCGATAAAGGTGTAGGGCGGCAGAATGACCTCGTCGCCGCGCCCGATGCCAAAACCGCGCAAAAGCAGTTCAAGGGATACGGTGCCGTTGGCAACGGCAAAGCAATGTTTCACGCCGCAGTCCTTTGCAAAGGTGGCTTCAAACTGCTCGCGGAGCTTGCCGCTGTGGTAGTTGCCCGAAAGAAGCGTGTTCTTCAGCATTTCGCGGTCGATGTCGGTGACCTGCGGCCAAGCAGGCATATTCTTTTTTAGTACCGGCTCGCCGCCGTGAATTGCAAGCATAATGTTTCTCCTTTATGTATGAATGGTTCGCTCAGAGTGAGCGGATAAATGCTTTGTATTGTTTGATATATTCTTCGTTGGCTTCATCACCGCCAACGGTATTGGCAGACTGAAAGACCTCGGGTCTTGTTCCGCGAGCCTGCGCGATCTCAATGCCGCGACAGACAGCCGCCTGCAAGATCATAGAGCCAATAACGGTCGATGTTGCACCCGTGGTGGCATCTCCAACCTCGATTGCCGCGTCGCCGTAGCAACCCATGTTGTCGATAACAACGTCGCACACCTCACAGAGCTTGCGCCCCTGCGGGTGACGCGAGCGAGAACGTGCCGCATGTGTCAGATTTGTAATGCAGACTGTTTTGAGTCCGCGTGTGCGTGCTTCCTCTGCCATTTCCACCGCAACAGTATTGCAACCCGAATTGGAGAACAGGAACATCACGCCGCCCTCTTTTACGGCATCCACGTCGTCAAGAAGCACCGAAGCGAGCCCTGTGACGCGCTCAAGCTGACTGCTTGCCGCCGCCGCGCGATGAAGCATCAAGGAGTCCTCAAGGATGGGGCAAACGCGCACGAGTCCGCCTGCGCGATAGAAGATCTCCTCGGCAAGGATGTGGGAGTGTCCCGTACCAAAGGTGAAGATATATCCACCGGTGCAAAGTGCATCGGCGATCAGCATTGCCGCACGCTCGATGTTCTCTCCCTGCGTAGTTTCCACTGCATCGACAAGGCGCTTAATTTCATCAATGTATCGTTGTGCAGAGTTCATTTGCAGTCACTCTCCTTTTGTTGTTTTGCCGCATAAAGGGCCGCCGCAAGCTCTGCGCTGATGGCAGGCTCGCAAATTTGGACACTCGGGAAATTTTGGCGCACACCGTCCTCAAATGCACGACGTACGGTCTCGTTTTTGCAAAGCACACTGCCCCACACCCCGAGCAGATCAGCGTGACAGCGTTCGAGAAGCACAGATGCGTAACGCGAGAGATGCGCGGCGGCATCGAGAAGAATACCCTTTGCAATCTTGTCGCCATCCTCGGCGCACTTTGCCACACAGCGGGAAAATCCCGCAATATCAGGCTCACTCTCGCCATAAAAAACAGAGATCAGGTCGCGCGGAGCGCTCACACCAAAATAGTCAAGCGCCGCGGTCGTTAAGGTCGTTTGCGGGGCAACGCCATCAAAGGCGCGGAGCGCCGCACAGATGCCTTCGCGACCAATGTAATAGCCGCTTCCCTCGTCACCTGTAAGACGTCCCCAACCGCCAACAACGGCAATCCCGTGGGCACCGTTCTCACCAATGGCCATCGAGCCCGTGCCCGAAATGATGAGCACGCCCGGTTTTTGACCACTCGTAAGCGCAAAAAGCGTCATATAGGCATCGCTGCGAATATACACGGGAGCATTCAACAGTGCGGCCGCACGTGTTGCAAACTCTTTTGCTGTGGAACTTTCGGATTCGTCATCGATAGAGGGGTCTCCTATACCGACAGCAACAATGCTACCTGTGGGAAGTGCAAGTGCCGCAATGCCCTCGCCAAGATTTTTCAGCGCGGCATCAAGACCTATGAAATTGTAATTGAGCGGACCGCACACAGACGAAGCGACCTCGCGCCCGTCAGCGGTGCAGGCAACCAGCGCGGTCTTGGTACCGCCGCCGTCAACGCCCACAAAATAACGCTGTGCCATCTTGTATCTCCTTGTACGCTTTCTTCCCTCTATTATATATGATTTTTCGCTTTCTGTCAACGAAAAATTGATGAAAAGGAATAGGAATTTGACTTTTTATTTCTCTTTTTTCTTTTTCCTCTCAAAAATCGCACGTGAGTGTTGACTTTTGGTGCGCAATTTTGTATAATGATTTTAGAAAACGCAAAACCGCACTCCAAAATTGCAAAGGAGAAAGACACGATGAAAAATACGCTTTGCCTCGGCTTTGCCGATGCCATTATTACGCCTCAACATCCCGAATACACCTACCTCGACGGCTACGGCTTTCGCCTCTCTCCCGCAACCGAGGGCGTGCGCGACGATCTGCACGCAAAGGTGTGCGCAATGGTGAATGGAGAAAAGATTTTCCTTTTGTTTTCCCTTGACATCATTGGGCTTCGTGAGGACACCTACCGCCTTGTAACATCGCAGATCACCGACATAACAGGCGTTGCGCGAGAGGATATGGCGCTCTGTTGCATCCATACTCACGCCGCTCCCGCTTCGGGCATTCTTGACGAGCTCCCCATCGACACCGACTATTTTGCTTATGCGGGTGAGATCTGCGGACGTGCGGCTCTCTCTGCAATAGAACGCGCTTGCCCCGTGAGTGCTTCCTTCGCCATTCTGCCAGAAACACTCGAGACGAGCCACAACCGCCGCGAGGGACGGGATGTGATCGATCGCTCCATTCGTGCCGTCGCCTTCCACGACGAGAGTGGAAAGCTGCGTGGTGTGCTCTGTTCTGCCGCTTGCCACGCCGTTGTCAATACCGCCTATTCGATCTCGGCTGACTGGCTCGCAGAGCTCAACAAGCTCTCCACCGACGACGTACCCTATCTCTTTTTGCAAGGACGCGGAGCAGATATCAATCCCCAACTGTATCTGAAGCTCCCAATCGATGAGATGATCGAGCGTCTCGGGCGCGAATTATCGGTCCCCGTGGCGCAATTTGCCGCCAATGCTCCAAAGAGCACGAGCCTTTCGGGAGAGCTGACAAGACACTATGAGCTGGTACGCATACCGATGAAAAAGATGACCAATCTTACCGCTGTGCGCGAGGAGATCGCTCGCCAATCACAAGCCTATCGCGCAATCGCGCCCGACGACATTCAAAAGCATTTCGTTCTGCGTCAGCTCCAATGGTACCGACACATGGAGAGAATGATCGAGGATGGCGAGGATTTCGCCCTGCGCGTTCCTCTGCAAGTCCTCGCGATCGGCAAGGCGTGCGTGTTCCTGTTTGTTCCCTTTGAGCTCCTAACACTCACGGGCAACAAGCTCGAAGATATGTTCGCCGATGCGGGATTTGCGCGAGAGACGATATACGTGTGCGGGTATTCCAATATGACCGAGGGCTATCTCGCACCCGTTGAGGAGTTCCCCTTTGGCGGCTACGAGGTAGCAGGTGCGGCGCATTGGTATAACATTCCCGAAGCCAGCCCCGAGAGCGAGCCCGCCCTGCTCGAGTGGTTCCAACGCGTAAGTGAAGAATTGAAATAACATATCAAACAATAAAACACCCCGCGCCCATCGAAAAATCGATGGGCGCGGGGCTTATTTTTTACATATTTTTTAGTTTGCCGGAATCTGATATGCATCAGCACCGTGATAGAATTCAAATACAACCGAGAGACCGCCTTGGGTTAAAGTGATGGCCTTTGCTTCTTTCAGCAAATCAATGATGGGCTGAACTTGAGAAAGCGGAACATGTGTGTCAGGTGTTGCTCCCATAGGAACAAAAAAGTCCAGACCGTCGTAGTAGAAGCTGTATGCTGTACCGTTTGCATCGTAAACCGTAAAGAAGGGGGGCATTGTTCCGGACTGTCCTCCTGCATATTCGGAAATGCCTTTGATAAGCGCCCAGTTAACATTCTCAGCGGTTTGGAAGCGATCCATACCCGAACCATCGACAAAGATGGAGCCTTGTGCATTGATACCCATGACAATATCTTCGGCATCGGTACCATTTGCCATAACGGCACCTATAATGTTCATATTGTTATCTTTATCAACAAAGTTACCATAGCCTGCAAGATTCAACAGTGTACCCATGCCTTTGATTTTGCTAACGATTTCGGTTGCATTCACTGCGGTGAACCAAATTTCCTGACCGCCGAGGTGTGTCTCAAGCTTGCCGCCGGTTACGGTTACGATAGGATGTGCGTCCTTATCCAATTCACTTTGTGCAATGATAACGGGACCGCCACAGCCATTGACGTAGGTATCGACCATTTCAAGCTTGCTGTTGCCCCATACAAATGCTGCATTTTGATAAGAGTCGTAGCACTTGGAGTTGCTGACGTACATACTTGCGCCGTAGTCAACGAAATACGTGATAAAGTAAGAGTTACCAATAAGGTTATTCATCTTGGTATTGGTATAGTGAGAGGATTTGAGGAAGATCAAACCACCTGCAGAGGCAAGACCGCCTTCAGCATCCACAAAAAATTCTCTTGCTGCGTTACCGATCAGGGAGATATTGTTAACAGTTACGTCTGCTACCTCAGTAGGAACTGTACCCGAAACAACGGTACCCCAATCAACAGAATCAAACTTAAAGAGAGATGCATTGGAGAAATCACTGCCGTAACCCTTATCGGAATCCTTGCCGAATACGGCATAAGAAGCAACGAGCGGGAATCCCTTGGTGTTCAAGGTGAAGAAGTTACCCTCAATTACAAAATCGCCAACACCGTCACGCTTATAAATAAAGGTGCCATCTTTGAGGAACTTGCTGCCCTTGGGAATGATCTTGGTTTCCGGCTGAGCGTTCGGATCGTCCTTGCTTTTAGAGGTGTCCGTATAAACGACATCCTTTTCGGATGTGTAGAAGAAGCTTGCGGGAACGTCATCTGCGGTCAGAGCGATATCGTTATGCAGAACGATACCGGAAACGGTAACGCCCGCAATACCGTGTACCGTTTTGAAGTCTGTCCACTCAGCGTTGCTATTGTCAGCAACAGCAAGCTGCCAAGCCTCATAAACGTTGTATGCGTTGATGATCTTTGCCTCGAGAACAACGGGATTAACATCCTCTACAACATACTTCTCTTCGGAAGGGAACACAGAGATTTTGACGAGCTTATCAGCAGCTTCAGCGGTAAACTGATAAGTACCTCTGTAAGTGTTAACAGTTGCGATCAAAACGTCGCCATCGTAATACTCAACAACATTCCCCTCTTTTTCGTTTTTTGTGAGGGCTACGTATTCCCCATTATTCTTTACAAACAGATCAACGATGGTGAAAAATTCCTTTTTGTCAATGAAATCGTCCGCTTCGGGGTCATAAAGTCCCAAAGTGAGATTCATCGTAAATGGGTTTTGATTACCAATTACATATACCTGGTTGCCAACCGCAAACTGACCGAAGAAACCGGACTGGCCATTGGAGAGCGTACCTGCATTTTTATTCTTTTCATCAAACTGAGTCAATGCGGAAGGTCTTAAAAAGTCAGAAACCGTGGGAAGCTCTGCAGGATCGTTGTTGTCGTCATTACCTTCAACAACCGTAATGGTCACGGTGGTTTCTTGCTTTACATTGAGGTTGGGATCCATAAAGGAAACGGTAACCTTTTTTGTGCCTGCGGTGGCAGTGATGTCTTTGTCATAAGTGATGGTCAAATCAGCAAAACCATACTCCTTATTCAGGGTCTCGTCGTTATACTTTGCGATTGCTTTGATGTCGGAGAAGTCAATTTCTTCACCGATTTCATATTCGGTCTTAACCGATGTTTTTACAACAGTGAAGGATTCGAGTTTGAGGGAGCCGGGGCCTTTGAAGAGGTTGCAGGATGCAGCCAAAAGCATCATTGCAAGCGCGAGCATAACTGCAAAAAGTCGTGTAAATTTCTTAATTGTCATTTTAGTTTCCTCCTAAAAATATTTTTTGAATTGTTTACATTTACATTCCTACAATTCTGATTGTTGTGTTGGCATTGGAGCCATCTGTCGCTCTGATCGTCACCTCGATTCTTTTTAGTTTTTTCAGGAACACAAAGGTTTGTGTAGCCTCGTCAAAATGTACGATGTTCGACAATCCCTCTTTGTCGTACTCAAAGGTTACCTGCGTTTCGTCCGCCAAGTGAGGAAGAACCTCATAATTGAGACGAACCACGTTGGGATTGCTCGCAAGGCTTGCGGGATCGGTTGTGTACTCCGTTCCCTCGGGGGCCTTAATAAAATCAAATCGGAATACGGGGATCTCCCCCTTTGCGGGTTCTTTGTATACGTTGTAATCTTTTGGATTTTCGTTGAGCAGCGTAATGCTGTCGCACTTGATCTCCTCAACGTAAGTAATGCCGTCAAATTGCTTGATGGCAAGGCCAAAGAAGTTAACAACCGCAATAGATGCGATATAAACGACAAGGATGACGATAACTATTGTTTTTTTCATTATTGCTTCTCCTTGTAAAACGCTTTGATTTTGGAAAGGTAGGTGAACACCTTAAACGCTGCGAATAGCACACCTACTATGGCAAGCTTTACCCACAATCCCGCATCGTTACGAGTGGAGAGGAAAAGTGCAGCAACAAACACCACTGCCGAAATGATGATGGCGCTCACACCGGAGCCTGTTTCGTTGGGGTTGTTTGTTTGCTCATTAAAGGTTGCATATTGCTCGTATTGCGGGTTCATAATATCTTTTTCTGCACTGGAGAACAGATGCGCAACATATACACCGTAAATCATTATACCGATCAAAACGGCGTCATTCTTGGCAAGTCCTGACTCGATCGCAAAAACATTAACGGCGAAAATCAATCCAACAAGTGCAATGATCATCGGGAAGATAAGCTTGGAAAGCAACAGGGTTGCATAGGGTGTAGGCTGCACCTTGTTGAGATAAGAGCTGGAACCGTCACGACTGTAAACCGAAGCCACATCGATGTTGGTCATCAGCATGATCAAGAGAATGATGATAATGTTGAAACAAATGGTCATCTGCGTGCCAATGAAACGCGTGTCCATTGCGGAATAAAGGGTGTTGAGCAAGTAAATTGCCATTGGCATGATCACAATCAGCACGCCGCCCAGCTTGATAAAGGAATTGGAACGAAGACCGATAACGAATTCCTTTTTGATCGCAGAAAGGAACGGAGGCATTTTGCGATTTGCTTTTGCCTTGATCCTATCCTTCTTTTTGAACTCGAAAGGCGTGGATGCCATACGGTAGAACAACGGCTTGGAGCACAGGAAGCAAAGCAGTAATAGTCCTATTCCCGTTGCCACCAAAATCAGTAAAGTCGGTAGTGTTCCGGAGTGGAAGATCACGCTGGAAAGTCCTACGGTTCTACCAACGATCAGCTCGGTAAATGCATAAATGGGTGAGAACATTTCGGTGTAACCGTCAAGGAATGCTTGAATCTCCCAATACGTGTTACCCCAGCTCTCAATAAAGTTGATGTCCTCGGGAACAAGACCGATGAGCCACCATACCAAAAGAATTGCTCCCCCACCGAGTGCGGTATACAAAAGATATTGCAGAACCTTGACACGTCCCAGAAAGAGATAAACGAACATTGCGGGGATAGAAAGCAGAGCCGCAAACAAGACGGGAATACTCGATATCAGTATGAACATCAAAATCAGCCAGGGATAATAGATCAGCGCGTATCCCTTGATGATGCCATAAGCAATGAACATCGGAATGGTGAACATAAAGCTCTTGCGAAGCTCGTAAACATAATAGGTTACAAGTTTTGAGAAGAACACGAGCGAGGGAGTTGCGGGGAATGTGAGAAGAACTGTGTTGTCCTTGGAAAAGTAGAGAGACTTCATCAGCCCTATCGTATCGGTCACGAGTGAAAGCAAAAGCATTACGCCAAACGCCAACGAAATGACCGAAACGGGAATATCGTGAACGAGCGAAAACAGGCCAAGCAGCTTGACAAAATGGAATACCACCGCAATAATTGCCGTGACAGCCACAAACTCAATCACGAGCCAGGTCAACTTGAATATCAGCTGTCGTTTGGAACGCAGATATCCGAGATCCATTTTTTCCTTGAGCTGCATCTTGACCAGCGTGGCAAGCGCTCGCCATTTTTCAAGGAAGGATGTGATAAATCCGTCCTTTTTCAGCTTTCTTTTTGTCATACCGTCTCTCCTTTGAGCTCAAGGCGGGCGGCCTCCTTAACAGATACGGGAGACTGCGTGTTGCCGTCGATCATGCCCATATAGAACTGCTCGAGCGGAACACCGCTTGCCTTGATCTCGGCAACGGTCTTGGTGCAAAGGATCTGTCCCTTGCGAATAATAGCAATGCGGTCGCAGATATTTTCCACGACATCGATGATGTGGCTGGAGAAGAATACGATGTTGCCGCGAGATGCGTGCTCCTTCATACACTCCTTCACCTGGAAGATCGATTCGGGGTCAAGACCTGTCAAAGGCTCGTCCAATATCCAGATCTTCGGGTTGTGCACCAGCGCCGACATAATGGTGATCTTTTGCTTCATACCGTGGGAGTAGGTCTTCATCGGGTTATCGATCGCTGTCTCCAAACGGAATCTTGCAACATAGTCTGCAATGCGCTCGTCGCGCTCCTTGCGGGGCACGTTGTAAAGATCGGCAATGTAGTTGATATATTCTCTGCCCGTCAGGTTTTCATAGAGAGCGTAGTGGTCGGGCACGAAGCCGATCTGCATCTTTGCTTCTACCGACTGCTTGTCCGCATCGTACCCCGAAATCTCGATCTCTCCCGAGGTAATGGTCTGAATGCCGACAATAGATTTGATAATGGTGGATTTACCTGCGCCGTTGGGACCAAGAAAACCAAAAATTTGACCGCCGTCAATTTCAAGGTTCGCCCGATAGACCGCGTAAACGTCGCTGGTGGAATATCGTTTTGAAAAATCACGAAGGATCAGCTTGCCTTCGTTTTGGGGATTCATAGGTTCCTGCATACTGCGTCCTGCAAGTTGTGCCTCAAGAGCCAGCCGATCGGCCTTGATCTTGCGGTTCCTTTCTGTAATAATTTCGTAAGTGTCGGTGATCTCAAACGCCTGCTCGTAGAGGAACCACATAGCAAACGAAAGTGCTATGTAGACCACAAAATAGAGCGACTGATATACGGGATATATCAGAAGCGTCCTGCCACCGAGTTGGAACTCAAAAGTAATCTTTCGCAGATCCTCTGCCCACCTGCCAAGCTTCTCTGCGATAAAGTCGGAGTTGATGAAGAAAAAGTCGACCGAATGTCCCTCGGCGGTAAGCCAAGCATTCATAAAAAGAACGAGCGCGTAATAGCCAAAGAATGCCACCAGAGAATAAACGAACTGCTTCATTTTGGGGCGGGCGAAAATTTTTAAGCTCATCAAAAGCAGAGGTAGCATCATTGCCATATAGTGGTTAGACCAGAACTGTATGGAGGATGCCGAAAGCCAGTTGGCTTTGTCGGTGTTGGGCATGATCATTGCAAAAAATGCCCCCAACACATTGATGAAAATGGTGAAGTAATAGAGCTTTTCCATCTTGAAAATCAGCACGAGCGGAATGATAAACATTGCCGTGTTGCAAAGGTGCAACGGCCACTCTTGCAGATTGGTAAAGACAGAAAAATCGTAGTTGTAACAGAAAGAGATCATCGTTGCCATACTGATGTAGAGCAAAGCAAATCTCTTTTGCTCGTACTGGCATCTTGCAAACAGAAAGTGCACCGCCAAGAGAAAGATGACAGAACCGTAGAGGAACAGTCTGTGTGCAAGAGTAAAGTCCTCCAAAATGATGGAATCAGAGCCAAGACCAAAGATAGCTTGCGGTAGCCAGTGCGGCATCGAGATAGCCATCATTCCGATAAAAATCGCTACTGTCGTCAAAATCTTTCTAAGCAGGGGATGCTTCCATTTGATCGACGCGCTGACACGCATTGTTTTGGTCTCTGTAGCATCAACTGCTTTTGCAGGTTTGAAGGTTTGGAATAATGCCAAACCAAGTCCTACGCCAAGCTCGATGGCAAAAATGAGGAGTCGGTAGTGAAAGCCGTCTGCCAAGTCTCCATCCTGCGCGCGGTTGAGAATAGGAAGCGCAACAATGGAGCCTGCATAAACCACCGCTGCAACATAGCGTACAATGGGAAAGACAAGCGGAATATGCTTTTCAAAAAAGGGATAGGTGATTGCTGCAAGCTGCACGGCGTAGATGAGCCAGAACAACAAAGCCGACAGCAGAACCATTCCCCCGCCCTGCGGGCCAAACGGAGAATATATATTCAAACCGATGGTCTCTTGGATAAGAGGCTCTCCGCCGAGGAAACGGACAAAGAAGAGCGCGGAATAGATGAGCGCAACCAAGCGCGTGTTAGATAAACGCTCTCCAAAAACATTCTTGTTCCGTAAAAAGAATAAGAATGAAAAAATGAGCAAACACGATGCCAACGCGGCACCATAGTAAAGGTAGTTCAATGTGACTTCCTCCTATAAAGGATTTGATTGGATAAGTAACCGATATCGAAT
Organism: Eubacteriales bacterium; assembly: GCA_045594745.1. Lineage (GTDB taxonomy): Bacteria > Bacillota > Clostridia > Oscillospirales > CAG-272 > UMGS1865. The sequence continues at coordinate 16,945 of JAZNZC010000089.1, read as the reverse complement.
ATGCAAATCGGATGTTCTGCCCATTAGATATCTCGTCATCTGAGCAAAAAGGTTACACCCCTTCGCCGTTTTTGCAATAGAAAGACAAAAGGAGCAAATTTTCAAAAAATCAGCCCTTATTTTGTTGAAAAAGGACTGATTTTTTGAATTTTTGTCATTGGTCGGAGTGACAGGATTCGAACCTGCGGCCTCTTGGTCCCGAACCATCGCACTACCAAACTGTGCCACACCCCGAGATGTGTTTTTTGTTTTTTTTGCTTTCCTTGTGCGATTGGTGAGGGTACCGAACCGCCGAGTGCCGCTATGCGGCCGAGGCTTCGCACATACCAAACTGTGCCACACCCCGAGATGTGTTTTTTGTTTTTTTGCTTTCCTTGTGCGATCGGTGAGGGTACCGAAGCGCAGAATGTGATAGGAGTTTGTTGGATTTGTGAAGTTCCCTTCACTTAACTACTACGACATTATATCACACAAGCGCGCTCTTGTCAACCTTTTTTGCAAAAATACTTTTAGATATTATAGTAGTAAATTGTTCTAAAGCGAGAAAAACAGCGCAAAACTGGGAATTGAGCCCGCTTTGGGCTCAATTCCCTGATAAAAGAATTCATCTTTTGGGTTATTTTTCAATGATATAAGTCGCGTAAGCGAAGGTCTCATCCTTTACAAACTCATACCCCATAAATACAACACAATCCTCATAAACGTACACGATATAGCCCTCGGAGCGACCGTCGCCACTGCCAACAAGCGTGCGCGGCGTGGAGCAAGCGGGAATGTGCACCATTGTGGCATAGGTGCCATCCTTATCATCGATATTCTTATCGTAATTGGTCTTGCCCGGCTTGGGATCAACAAATTGAGAATCAAACGCCCAATGCGAGTGTCCGCTAAAATAAACTACGTTGGTGTATTTTTTGAAATACTCATCAAATTTCTTATACTCAACGGTGGAGCTGATCATAGGTAGACCGTACTCATTACCGGGAGTGCTGGCATCTCCCACCTGTTCATCCATAAAGGTGTGGAAGAAGAAGAACACGGTTCTATCCTTGTACTGTTCAAAGCGTGCGCCCAGCCAATCGAGCTGTGCATCGGTTACCAGACGCGAGGTGGAGCTTCCGTATTGATAGTAGACTTGGTGGAAGAAGATCATCACACTACCGTCGGGGAGTTCGATAACATAGTCAAGGTTATTGCCGTCACTGAAAATATAGTAGAGATCGCTATCGTAGTCAACCAGATCACGTGTATATTCAAGATACATCTCTTTGTTGAAGGGATACGGATCTCTGCTCTCGTGATTACCCGTGGTTGTAAAGATAGGCATATCGGGAGCAAAGCCATAAATTTCTCTGATAGCGTTGGCGTGCAGAATATATTCCGACTCAACATTGAGATACGAGAAGTCACCGCAAATTCCAACAGTGATGGCTCCCTTTTCATAGAGCACTTTTGCGGCATTGACAAAGTGATTATACGGAATATCGGTAGAGCCGTAACGTGTTCCTTGATGCGTATCCGAAAGAGCACCAAATACGTACAATTCATCTTTGGTCATCAAGCGATCGGCGGGAATGGTGTAGGAATAGGTAACATCTCCGTCACCGCTGACGGCCAACAGACGAGTAGCACCCTTGGGGATAGCGGTAAAGGACTGAATGGTAACCTCGGCCTCCATACCCTCTACGAACTCATCGGAATAGAGCATTGTATAATTTTGCAAACGACCGTTTGCATCCGCCCAGTAGAAGGTGTAAACATCCGAGGTCTCGGGCAAGAAGGTCAGTGTTCCGCCCGCAAAACCGGGATTGTCGTAAAGGAAATCGTACTCGGTAATGCCATATTCCTTTCCGCATTCTGTACAAACGCCATTCACAAAATGATGCTCATACGTGGGGGGAATAACGGTAACACGTGTCTCTCCGCAGGAACAGGTTGCGACACACTCACCGACATCGGAGCAGGTTGCGTGCTTGATGACGGTTTTGTTTGAGAAACTGTGTGCGTGATATTCGCCTACCTTAACAAAGTAGAAATGTCGATAGTTTTGAGATTTGGGACAATCGGGAGCGTGCTCGATTTGGATAGTATTCTCCCCGGCAAGCAAATTGACGGTAACGCCGTACATATACGCCCCGTATGTATCGTTACGCATTTCTATGTAGTTCATTCCCGGGTAGCCATAGGAGGTTTCAAATATTTGTTCGTTATCCGTACCGCCGTTAACAGTGTACTTGGTGCCTCTAACTTGTGAATCCATCAGGCACACATTGATTACCATTTCGTAAACACCCGTTTCGGGAACGGTGACCTTGAACACGAGAATTTTCTCGCTGAATTCGGGAACATACCAATGAAGACCGTTGCCCACCGACGAAGAGGACGGTTTGTCGGAAAGCGTTTTATCATATTGCGCAGCCCATACGTGAATTCCGTACTGATAAGTATCGAGCAGCTCGGGGGAGAAGTTGTAAAAATCGTTCTCTCCGTCGCCGTCGGCATCGTAGATTGAGGGAACGAGATACAAGGGTATGGGAGATTTTCCACATAACAAGCAAAGTCCGTTCTGATAAATATGATCGCTGTCGCTTGGGAAAATAGGAGTCTGTTTCTCATCACCGCACACGGAGCAAGTGGTAGAGATGAGACCCGCCTCGATGCAGGTGGGCTCTTTGGTAATAACCGCATCACCGTAAATATGTTTTCTCGTTGCGGGAACGGTTGTCCTTTCAGTTGCGCCGCACACAGAACAAGTAGCGGTCTTTTCGCCGTCTTCTGCACAAGTGGGTTGTTTGGTAATAATCGCTTCACCAAAGGTATGGTTTCCTGTTGCAGATATAGTTGTCTTTTCGACCGCATCACAGGTAGCACAGGTTGCGGTCTTTTCGCCATCCTCGACGCAGGTGGGGTCTGTGGTAACAATGGCTTCGCCAAAAATGTGTTTGCCTGTTGCAGGAACAGAGGTTTTTTCTACTGCGCCGCAAGCGCAGGTAGCGGTCTTTTCACCCTCTGCAACACAAGTAGGATCTGTGGTAACAACTGCCTCACCAAACGTGTGTCCTTTTGCGAGAATTACTGTCTTCTCGGTTGCATCACAAGTGGTACAAGTTGCAGTTTTTTCACCCTCTTTGACGCAAGTGGGTTGTTTGGTAACGACCGCCTCGCCGTAAATGTGCTTGCCCGTTGCGGGGACAGTTGTTTTCTTGGTTGCATTACAAGTCGTGCACGCAGCCGTCTTTTCACCATCCTTGATACAAGTAGGTTCTGTGGTAACAACAGCTTCGCCGTAAATGTGCTTGCCCGTTGCGGAGATGCTCGTTTTCTCGGTTGCTCCGCACGCGGAGCAAGTAATGGTTTTCTCACCGGTTTCGATACACGTGGGTTGTTTGGTAATGACCGCCTCGCCAAAAGTGTGTCCCGTTGCGGGGATAAGCGTTTCTTCGGTCGCACCGCAAGCGCAGGTCGCCGTCTTGAATCCCACCTCAGTGCAACGCGCCTCACGGGTGACAACCTCATTTCGGAAGAGATGCTCGTGCAAGGCTCCTGCATCTGCAGTTGTTGCTTGCGTGCCCGGCAGGGGGATATCTATCTGCGAGCAACCGCACAACAATAGAACTAAAAGGATCAACAAAAGGGATATTTTTTTCATAACAATCCTCCTTACAAACAAATATGGGTAATGTGTATCTTTCTTTCGTAATTTCATTATACCATTTTTCTTTCTGCTTTTCAACATCTGCAATTAAATTCTTTTCATCTGTCCTTAAGAAAATGATTGAAATTCGCGCGCAAGCGTGGTATAATATTGCTAAAGAATGATAGAAGGAAAGGAGAAAGATCGTGAAAAAGAAGCTCACCATTGGTATTTTGGCGCACGTTGACGCGGGTAAGACAACGCTTTCGGAAGCGATGCTCTATTTGTGCGGCAAGATCCGCACGGTCGGCCGTGTCGACCATCGAAACACCTATCTCGATACCAACGCCGTGGAACGCGAGCGCGGCATTACTGTTTTTTCAAAGCAAGCGCGTTTTTCCACATCTGTGTGCGATTTTATTCTGCTCGACACCCCGGGGCACGTGGATTTTTCAGCCGAAGCCGAGCGCACGCTCACTCTCCTTGACTACGCCATTTTGGTGGTAAGTGCCGCCGACGGTGTGCAAAATCACACCCGCACGCTTTGGCAACTGTTGGAATACTACAACGTTCCCACCTTTCTTTTTGTCAACAAGACCGATATTTCCATCAAGCTTGCCGAAGAGGTGGAAGAGGAGCTTTCGCGCACGCTCTCCCCTCGTTGCGTTGCCTTTCACGAGGCGCAAAGCGACGCCGAGCGCAACGAAAAGCTGGCAATGGCAGATGAAGATTTTTTGGAGTCCTTTTCGGCGGGAGAAACCATTACCGATGAAGAGATCGCCACGGCGACTGCTGAGCGTCGACTCTTCCCCACTCTCTTCGGTTCTGCTCTGCGCCTGACGGGCGTCGAGCACTTATTGCACACCCTCGACCGTTTGACTCTGCCGCCTCTTTACGAGAACGCCGAATTTGGCGCGCGTGTATACAAGATCGCGCGAGATAGCAACACACGTCTGACCTATCTCAAGGTGACGGGGGGATCTCTCTCTGCAAGAGATGAGATCACTTATTTAAGCGCAGACGGTCGAAAAATGTGCGAAAAGGTCAATCAGCTACGCCTCTATTCGGGAGAAAAATTCGAGCAAGTCGATAGAGCCGACGTTGGCGAGATCTGCGCCGTGGTCGGGCTTTCCGCCACCTTTGCAGGACTTGGGCTTGGCTTTGAGAGTGATGCAGGACGTCCCGTACTTGAGCCTGTCCTCGCCTATCGTATAGCACTCCCGCAAGGATGCGATCCGATGGTCTACTTTCCGCGTTTGAAAGAATTGGAAGAGGAAGAGCCTTCCCTGCACTTATATTGGAACAGTGAACTCGCACAGATCGAAGCAAGATTGATGGGCGAGGTGCAAATCGATCTTTTGCGCCGTCTTATCCTCGATCGCTTTGGTATTGATTGTGAACTCGACACAGGGAAGATCCTTTACAAGGAAAAACCTGCGACACGCTCGCTTGGCATCGGACATTTTGAGCCGCTTCGCCACTACGCCGAGGTGCAACTCCTGATTGAACCGCGCCCTGCAGGCTCGGGACTCTCCTTTGATGTGCATCTGCCGCCAAACACGCTTGATCTGAATTGGCAACGCTTGATCCTTTTCAATCTTTACGAAAAAGTCCACCGCGGAACGCTGATAGGTGCTGTGCTGACAGACGCCAAGATCACACTTGTAGCGGCGCGGGCGCACCTCAAACACACCGAAGGCGGCGATTTTCGCGAAGCAACTCTGCGCGCTGTGCGGCAAGGGTTGATGCAATCGGGTTGCGTTTTGCTCGAACCGTACTACAAATTCCGCATAGAGCTTCCCTCTTCGTTTGTAGGTCGTGCAATGTCGGATCTTCAAATGCGTGCCGCGACCTTTGAGGTAGAAAGTGCAGTAAACGATAGAACGGTCATTACAGGTCGCGCTCCCGTTGCCACGCTGCACGACTATCCAAGAGAACTCATTTCCTACACGCGCGGCGAGGGGCATATTTCCTGCACGTCCGACGGATACGAGCCCTGCCACAACCAGGAAGAGGTGGTTGCCGCTGCAAATTATGACCCCGTCTCCGATCTTGAAAACACGCCACACTCGGTATTTTGTGAGCACGGCGCAGGCGTTGTCGTGCCTTGGAACGAGGTAGAGGCTTATAAGCATCTCGATGCCAATATCTCCCTTGCCGATACCGCCGCAAATATTCTTCCCGCTCCGCGTAAGCTTGCGAACAAGTATCAACTGAGCGATGACGAGATAGAAGCTTTGATGCTGCGCTCCTTTGGACCTATCCGTCGCCGTCAATACGGTGAACGACGCGTCAACGCCGCCAAGGAGGAGAAAAAACGCGCACACAGAAAGCCTGTTCCCCAGCAGCATATGACCATTGTGGACGGTTACAACGTGATTTGGGCGTGGGATTCCTTGCGCGAGGTGGCAGAGTTCAGCTTGGAAAAAGCGCGGGAGACGCTGATGGATATTTTGAGCAACTACGTCGCCTTTACCAAAACCGAGCTCACACTTGTGTTTGACGCCTACCTCGTACCCGACGGAGCGGGCTCGGAGATCTCTCACGACGGCTACCGCATCGTTTACACCAAAGAAAATCAAACCGCTGACGCTTATATCGAGCGGATGATGCACGAGCTTGGACCCAACTACAACATCCGTATGGTTTCGGGAGATAAGCTCTTGCAGTTCTCCGCTGTTCATTCGGGAATATTGCGCGTCACCGCCGCCGAATTTGAAGCCGAGGTCACCGCCGTTGGAGAGGAGATCAACGAGTTTATTAAAAAGCTTTCGCAAAAGTAATAAAAAGTGCACCCCGTATGCAAAAAACGCATACGGGGTGTTTTTTAGCAGGTTGTTTTGCTTCAATCGCCTCTGATCTCAATGACACATCTATCGGGGTAACCGAGCCAATTAGGAGCTTTTTCAATCGCTTCCCATTGATCTGTCGAGCCCTCAAAAACGATCTTTGCCAATTTTCTGCAAGAGAATGAAAACAGTCCAAAGTATTGAATGCCCTTGGGAAGAGTAACAGAAGTCAGATTGTCATCTCTGGGGGCAAATGCATACGAGGCAATACCAACTGTACCCTCTCGCACGCTAATAATCGTCTTGGCTTCATCAAAGCCAACCGCCCAGTTGCCAATGTAAAACACGCCTTGTTCTTTAACTATCAAGGCATCGCAGCCGTCAAATGCATCTTTGCCAATACTCGTGATACCTGCGTGCAGATTGATGCTTTCAAGAACACGGCAGTTCTTAAATGACTCATATCCTATGCTTGTGATTCCATCCGGGATGGTAAGACTCACAAGGGATGTGCAGTTTTCAAACATCCAATTGCTGATGCTCGTAATACCATTCCCCAGTACAACGTCTGTCAGATTGGTACAATGACTGAACGCGTTATATTCAATAACGGTAACGCTATCGGGAATGGTGATGGACGTCAGCGAGGTACAATAAGCAAATGCCCAATCCTCAATTGTTGTAAGGCCGTTTGGCAAAACGATGCCTTCCAATTGTTGGCAATAGTAGAATACGGCAGTGTCGAGCTCTCGAAGCTGACTGCCTTTTTCAAACGTTACGGTTTGCAAGGACTCGCATTTTTCAAAGGCGCTATAATTGATATACATAACACTTTGTGGAATGATAATACTTATCAGGTTGTTGCAACCGACAAATGCCTCTCTGCCAATACCAACCGTGTCGGGACGCAATGTAACTGACGCAAGCGAAGAGTCACAAGCAATCGCCCATTTATCAACGTAAGAAATTCCGTTTTCCACTTGAATTAAATTCTCACAGCCCTTGAAAGCATCCAAGTCAATATACTTAACACTCTCGGGAATGACGATGCTCGTAAGACATTCACAATTTCCAAACGCTTCGGTCTCTATCTGTGTGACTCCATTCGGAATCGTAACACTATGCAAGTTTGAACACCCATTAAAAGCGCGTGATTGAATAGTTTGAACGCCGGTCGGCAATGCGATTTCCTTGAGGCTGATGCAGCCTTGGAAAAGTCCGGATTCGATCTCGGTCATCTGTCCCAGAATCATCACCGTTTCAAGAGAGACGCATTTTTCAAAAGCAAAGTTGCCAATGTGTGTAACGCTTTGGGGAATGATAATACTTTTCAACGCCGTGCAGTTGCGGAAGGCCTCGCCACCGATCCGCAAAAGTCCTACCCCGAGGGTAACGCTTTGCAGCGAGGTGCAATCCGAAAAAGCATAAAGCCCGAGCTCGGTAACACTCGACGGAATTACCATACTTGTCAAGCCTTTGCAACCGCTAAATGCATTTCCTCCAATCGTCTCAATTCCCTCGGGGAGTGTAATAGAGGTCAGATATTCAAAATCCTTGAATGCCCCGGGTGCAAGTTCACGGCTATTGGTTAAGATTACCTCTCGTAGCGATTTGTACCCGCCCACAAAATAAATAAGCTTTCCGTCGTGATACTCGTACTGTTCCGGTGCCCCTACATTACTCAAGGAAGGCAAAGTAAGAGATGTCAAGTTGCTACAACCATGCAAAATGCCAAATCCAATATGGGTAACACCGTTTGGAATAGTCATCTCGGTCAAACCGGAACACTCGTAAAAAGCTTTACTACCAATGCTTGTAACACTTTGCGGAATGGTTATGCTGACAATATCATGACACTTATAAAATGCATAATTACCAATAGAGGTGGTGCCCTCCGGAATTTCAACATTTACCAAAAGTTCACCGTTTAGATATAACCTTCTTGTTTTAGTAGAAGGCGTAAAGGAAGTATACTCCCCTGCGTTGATCTGACACCATGCGCCAATGTCAGTAATATAGAAATCTGTTAGTTCGTTGCAATTCAGAAAAATGGTTTCCCCCATCACCTCAAGACTTGCGGGAATGGCAATGCTTGTAACAAGGGAACAGTTTTTGAATGCATAACTGCCAATTTCCCTCAAATTTTGAGAGAGCGTTATGCTTTCTACTTTCTTACACTCTGAGAAAGCCTCTGTTCCGATAACAACAACCGAATCGGGAACGACGATCTCGGTAAGTCCTGTGCAACGGCTAAATGCGTGATCACCAATGGTAATCAGCGTATCGGGCAAGGTAACCGACGTGATGGCGCTCTTATCCTTGAATGCGTTGTTTTCTATTTTTGTTACGTGATAACCGCAAAAATTAGGTGGAATGATGATCTCTGTATCAATACAGTTGCCAACGCCCACTACGGTGCAGGTTTTTCCGTCAAGGTTGACCGCATAAGCAAGCCCCAGCGAACCGATTGCAGGAATGATCTCTTCGTCGAGCTTTGCTCCGCAATGATGACAGAACTGACACATAAGTCCGGGTTCTCTCGCATCGGGATTATTGGGAGTTGGCTCTCTGATAATAGGCTCCTTTTCCACCACCCATTCCCCTGCAAAATGTTGCAGAAGAGCCGTATATCGGATCTCTTTTTCGCCACAGGCGCAAAGACGCGTTTCCTCTCCTTGTGCGGAGCAAGTGGCATCCTTTGTGATCTGCCACTCGCCAAAGGCGTGGATGTGTTCGACTATCGGGGGCTCGCTCCCTTGAGGCGGTGTGCTTTCGTTTGGGATGGAGCTACTGGGTGTTTTGGGGAAAGTAATATAGAAAACCCCCGCAATCAAAATACACAAGCAAGCCGCAAGCGCCCCCCATTTGACCCAAGCGCGACTTGTATGGTGATTTTGCGTTGGATCCGCATCAAGGATCAGTTGCGGGTCAATATTACGCAAAGCCCTAAAAAGCATTTTTCCACTCATCTCTCAAACCCTTCCTTTCTTAAAAAATCTTTCAGCTTTTGTCTTGTGCGAAACATCAGCATTGCCACCGCATTCTCTTTCATTCCGTAATCCTCGGCGATCTCGGAGAGCGACGAGGCATACCAATATCTGCGAACAAAAATGTTTCTTGTTTTCTTCGGCAAAGACCATATAAAGCGATTCAGCGCCTCCCGCAGGGCAAGGCTTTCTCCTATATCCGCACTCTCGTCATCATCCGCAATGCACTCATCCAATTCGTGATAGATCAGGGGCATCTTTCCACCGCCTCGCTTTTCGGCTGTTTTTTCATCATACCGATTCAACGCAAGCTGATTGCTGATCATACCCACGTATGCCTTGAGCGGGTCGGGGCGGTTTGGCGGAACGGTGTTCCATGTTTTGAGATATGTATCGTTCACGATCTCCTCAGCGTCACCGTCATCGCACAAAATCTGATAAGCAATATAATGACAATACCGCCCATACTTCTTGTCCGTTTCCGTTATTGCGGCCTCGGAGCGTGCCCAATACAGGTCTACGATCTGATTATCTTCCATAGTTTATCTCCTTTGTTTTTGCTTGGTAATCTTTGGCCTCAACAATCTAAACAGAAAAACCGAAAGGGATATCACGCATTTTTTGATTTTTTTTGCATAATACAATCAATTATATCACACCTGAGGTGTTTTGTACATAGAAAACGGACAGACACCATTTGGAAAATGGTATCTGCCCATAGTTTTTTGGAAATTTTACTATATTATTCACTTACATCGTTTGCGCAAACAAGATAGTAATTCTCTGAGGATTGATCCCAATACTCATTTTTTTCAACTGCTTCCCATTCTTCTTTAGTGCCGTTGAAAACGATCAGCTTCAAGCTATCGATATAGCCAAATGCATACATACCAATGTACTTTACACTGTTTGGAATATTGACTCGAGTAAGTGTAGCAGAAAACCAGAACGTACGGTCGGCAATACCGACGGTGCCATCCCGAAAATCAACTGCTGTTTGCTTAAAGTCAAAAGCAACTGCCCAATCGTCAACATAGCTGACGCCGTTTTGGACTTGGATCAGAGAAAGGCAGTTTTCAAAAGCATCATAAAAAATGCGCGTTACACTATCGGGAATGTTGAGTTCGGAAAGACTGACGCAATTATAAAAAGTGGAATTTTCGATGCTTTTGAGCCCTTCGGGAAGAGTAATCTGCTTCAACTCCCAACAGTCCATAAAAGCTCCCCCACCAATAAAGGTAACACCTACGGGAATATCAATGCTGACAAGAGATGAGCAATAGCGAAAAGCGTTTTCTCCAATGGTTTTGACTCCCTGCGGTATGGTAATACCTATCAGGTTCGCGCAATCGTAAAATGTTGCCGCCTCAATGGCCTCAAGCCCCTCGGGCAAAACGATCTCAGTTAAAGCCGAACAAAAGTAAAATGCGTATTCTCCTATGCTGATGACGCCCGAAGGAATGTCAATGCTCTTTAATTCACGGCAACCGTAAAATGCATTAGAGCCAATACTCTTAAGACCTGTGGGAAGTGTGATGCTTTCAAGCTTGGAACAACCTCTGAATACGGATTGCTCTAATGCCGTCACCCCATCGGGCACAACAATACTGCTGAGTTTAGAACATTCGCTAAATGCCATTCTGCCGATGGTAGTGAGGGTGGACGGAAACGTGATACTTTGCAAGGAATAGCACGTACCGAACGCAATCTCGCCAATTTCAAGCAATCCCTCCGGCAAAACAACACTTTCAAGCGCTCCGCAGCTTCGAAAAGCGGAATCCCCAATACTTGTAAGCGTTTCGGGAAGCGTGACGCTTTTGACATTTTGGGAATTTTTGAACGCATCTTTCATAATGGACGTAACGTGATAGCCGCAGAAGTTTTCGGGGATGATAATATCCTCGTCGGTGCAGTTACCGATACCTGCTACGGCAAAGGTCTTGCCGTCGGGATTGATGGCATAGGCAAGCCCCAACGAGCCCGTGGCGGGGATGAGCTCCTCATCGAGCTTTGCGCCACAGCGCTCACAAAACTGACATTTCAGTCCCGGTTCTCTTTCGGTTGGGTCATCGGGAGTGGGAACCTTGATGGTTGGTTCTTTTTCAACGACCCATTCCCCTGCAAAGTGTGGCAGGAGTGCGGTATATTTTATCTCTTTTTCACCGCAAGCACAAAGACGCATCTCTTCTCCCGCCTCGGCACAAGTGGCATTCTTTGTGGTCTGCCACTCGCCAAAAGCGTGTACGTGCTCAACGATCGGGGGTTCTGTTCCTGCGGGTGGCGTGCTTTCATTCGGGATGGGAGCATCGGGAGTTTTTGGAAAAGTGAAATAGAAGATCCCCACCATTAAAATACACAAGCAAGCCGCAAGGGCTCCCCATTTGACCCACGCACTCGCCGTAGATGTTCTTTTTTGCGGAGCGGCATCAAGGATCCATTGCGGATCGATATCACGCAAGGCATCAAAAATATTCTTGTCGTTCATCTATCAAGCCCCTCCTTTTCTAAAAATGTTTTTAGTTTCAGACGCGTGCGGAGCATCAGCATTGCCACGTTGCTCTCCTTCATACCAAATTCCTCGGCGATCTCCGAAATGGGAGTAACATACCAATACCGACGCACAAAAATGGTTCTGGTTTTTTCGGGCAGAGACTTCAAAAAGCGTTTGAGGGCATCGCGCAGAGCAATGCTATACCCAATATCCTCGCCGTTGTCTCCTGCCGGAATACACTCGGACAGCTCATGCAAAACCGCCGGTAACTGCCCACCGCCTCGCTTGGCGGTCTTTTTTGCATCATAGCGGTCCAATGCCAACTGATTGCTGATCATTCCAACGTACCCTTTGAGCGGGTCGGGACGGTTTGGCGGAACGGTGTTCCAGGTTTTGAGATATGTATCGTTTACGATCTCCTCGGCATCCTCGTTGTCGGAAAGGATCTGATAGGCGATATAGTGGCAATATCGCCCGTACTTTTTGTCCGTTTCCGCTATGGCTTCCTCGGAACGCTTCCAATACAGATCCACGATCTGTTTATCTTCCATAGTTTGCTTTTCTCCTTTGCTTGACAGGTGTCTTTCTCCTTCATTAAAACAAACGAGAAAAACAGGGTGCGCATCACTCACCGGTAAGAACTTTTTATAGTATACCATATTTTTTTCGATTTGTATATACAAAAACAGACAAACGCCATCATTTGGATAGCGTTTGTCTGTAAAACGTATCTTTAGATTGTTTTCATATAATCCTCAAGCTCGCTCTTAATAACCGAGACTTGCGGACCATAAACGACCTGCACGCCACCGCCTCGACGGATGACACCGCGCGCGCCGCTCGCCTTGAGCAGATCATCGGAAACAAGGCTTTCGTCCTTGACCGTTACGCGCAGACGCGTAGCACAACAATCGAGGGTGACGATGTTTTCGTTCCCGCCAAGACCTTCCAAAATGAGTTTGGAAACAGCGTGGTCATCATCAGCCTCACTCTTTTGCGCGTTCTTCTTTTGGTTGTAGTCGGCACGGGTGTAGAGCTTGACCTCTTCTTCCCCCTCTTCACGTCCGGGAGTTGCATAATTGCGGCGGCGAATGAGGAAGCGGAACAAGAAGAAATAGATGATAAAATACGCCGCACCTACCAAGGGAATCATCAGCCAATTTGTCTTTTCGTTGCCTTGCAGAATACCGAAGAGTGTCAGGTCGATAAGACCGCCCGAGAAGGTCATTCCCACGCCCACGTCGAGCAGGTGCATCAGCATATAAGAAAGGCCTGCCAAGATCGAGTGGATAACGTAAAGCACGGGGGCAACGAACAGGAAGGTAAATTCGATAGGCTCGGTGATACCCGTAAGCATTGACGTCAGGGCGGCAGACAAAAGCAGACCGCCTGCAACCTTTCTTTTTTCAGGACGTGCACAGGTGTACATCGCCAACGCCGCACCGGGCAGACCGAAGATCATTAAGGGGAACTTACCGCTCATAAAACGGCAGGCCTCCACCGAAAAGCGTGTGGTGTTGGGGGATGCCAATTCGGCAAAGAAGATGTTTTGCGCGCCATACACCATTACACCGTCGATCATTGCAGAGCCGCCCACACCTGTTTGCCAGAACGGCAGATAGAACACGTGGTGAAGTCCGAACGGAATCAGGATACGCTCGATGAAACCGTAAATGAGTGTTCCCGCATATCCCGAGCGCAAAACGAGGTCGCCAAGAGCATAAATACCCGTTTGCACAAAGGGCCAAAGGAAGAACATTAAAACACCTACGAGAATATACGCCAAGGTGGAAATAATGGGCACAAATCGCGTGCCGCCAAAAAAGGAGATGACGGTGGGCAGCTTGATCTTATAAAATCGGTTGTGCAGCCACGCCACACCAAGACCGACGATAATGCCGCCGAACACGCCCATTTGCAGGGACTGGATGCCCACAACGTTGGCGATGGTTCCCTCTTGCATTGCACCGGGTGCAAGCTTGCCGCTGATATCGAGTAGCGTGCTGATGGTCTTGTGCATTACGAAGAATGCAATAGCAGCAGACAGTGTTGCCGTGGCTTTTTCATTCTCTGCCATTCCAAGTGCCACACCCATAGCAAAGAGGAGCGGCAGGTTATCAAAAATGACCGTTCCCACCGAGGCGAGCAGTGAGAATATGGTGTAAGGAACCGTACCCGGTCCCATAATTCCAAGCAGCTTGTACGCCTCAAGGGTTGCTTCATTGGTAAACGACGCGCCAACGCCCAAAAGGAGCCCTGCTATGGGTAAGAGTGCAATGGGGAGCATAAACGCGCGTCCTACGCGTTGCAAAACCTCAAAAAATCCACTGCCGAATTTTCGTTTCTTTCCAATCGTTTGTGTATCTGTCATAACGATCCTTTCCCCGTGACTTGATAATTCATCACGGCATCTCTGCCGCCAATGCAAGCCCCGAGCTTGTATTCTGTATTTTCAATTTTCTCGGGCTCGGTGACCACCACCGAGCAAATGGCAGAAAGTCCGCGCGAGCGAATAAGATCAATATCCGCCTCGGCGATCAGATCCCCTGCCCTCACACGTTCTCCCGCCGACACGTGCGACACAAATCCCTCGCCTGCAAGGCTGACGGTATCCACGCCGATGTGCACCAACACATCGATGCCCGCATCACTCATAATGGTGAAAGCGTGGCGCGAATCGGTCACCGAGGTCACTTCTCCGCTCACAGGTGCAAAAAAACGCCCCTCGGCAGGCTCTATTGCAATTCCCTCGCCCAAAAGCCCCTGGGCAAACACCTCGTCGGGTACTGCCGAAAGCGGGACTGTTTTGCCCGTTGCAACAGCTATGAGACATTCTGTTTTCTTTTCCATTGTTCTATCCTCCCAAAGAGTTATTGACATTCCAGCACACGCTCGCGCAGCTCCAAAAGATAGGGGGATGAGACTGAAAGCTCATCCACACGCATATCGCAAAATCGTTGCGTGAGCGAAAGATCGGCGGCAAGCTCGCCGCAAATGCCGATCCAACCGCCCGAGGCGTGGATAGCCTCTGCCGCCAATGCGATCAGTCGCAGAACAGGCTCGCGGTTCTCGCGGCAAAGGGCTTCGACGTGCGGATTTTGCCTATCCGCCGCAAGCGTATATTGCAAAAGATCGTTTGTTCCTACCGAGAAAAAGTCGACCTCGGCGGCAAGCTCGCGGCACATAATGGCGGCGGCAGGTGTTTCGATCATAATGCCGTCCTCGAGGTCTTTATCGTAGCGCTCGCCCTTTGCCGAAAGCGCTTGCATACATTCCGTGATCAGCTCGCGGCAGGCGCGGACCTCGTCGACACTCACGATCATTGGGAGCATCAAGGCGACCTTTCCGTGCGCGGAAGCGCGCAGAATGGCACGTATCTGCTCGCAAAAAAGCGTTCGCTCACGCAAGCAAAGGCGTACACCGCGCAGCCCGAGAGCTGGATTTTCCTCGCGCGGCAAGGAAAGATAAGACACCTGTTTATCCGCCCCCACGTCGAGTGTGCGAATGACCACGCGCCGCCCCGACATTCGCTCGGCAACCGTACGGTAGCTTTGATAAAGCTGTTCCTCTTCGGGCTCATGATCGAGTGAAAGATATAAAAATTCGCTTCGCAAAAGCCCGATACCGTCGGCACCGCCCGAAAGAACTGCGTCTATCTCCTCTTCCCCACCAACGTTTGCGTAAATGAGGATGCGGTGTCCCCCCTTAGTAGTGGCGGGTTTGTTTAAAAGCGTGTGCAAAGCAAGCTCACGCTCGGTTGCTTTCTTTGCGTTTTTTGCGCAACGTGTAGAGAATTTCGCCTTTTCATCCTCGCTTGGCGAGAGGGTGAGCATTCCAGCCTCGGCATCGAGAAGCGCAACCGTTCCGTCGTAATCTGCCGAGATATCTCCCACACAGACCAATGCGGGAATGCCCATAGCGCGCGCAAGAATGGCGGTGTGCGAGTTGGGCGAGCCCTCAAAGGTGACAAAGCCGAGCAGCGCGGAACGGTCAAGCCCCACCGTTTGCGAGGGGGTCAAATCGCGTGCAACCAAAATATACGGCTCGCCCGTTTCTTTTCCGTCGGCTCTCTCTGTGCCCAACAGATGGGAAAGGATCTGTCCACAGACGTCCTCAACGTCCGCCGCGCGCGCGCAGAGATACGGATCATCAAGCATTGACAGCTCGGCGGCAAGTGCATCCCTTGCCGCACTCACCGCCGCCTCGGCAGAAAGCCCGCACGAAAGAGAAAGCTCTATTCGCTCAAGCAGATCCTCGTCCTCAAGAAACATTGCGTGAATGGCAAAAATTTCGGCAGCCTCTGCCCCAATATCTCGCTCGGCTGTTTTTTGCAAATTGGAAAGAGAACGCTTCACGCCCTCGATTGCATCCAACAAGCGGATGCGTTCCTCTCCTATTCCGCGCCCTTTGGTGGCTTCTGCTTGCCTGCGTGTGTGCAAAAAGCGCAGCTTGCCAACGGCACACCGAGAGCCGATGCCCGTGCCGCGCACGACTTTAGTTTTCGACATCATCATCCCGCAAAACCGTCCCCGTTGGATTCCAATGCTTATGACAAAAATTTTCGAGCTCGAGAGCCGCGCGCTCTTCATCCTCACCATTTAGTGAAAAGGTCAAAGTGGTGCCGCAAACAGCCCCCAGCATCATAAGCGCGATCAGACGCTTGGCGTCCGCCGTTTTGCCGTTTGCCCTGACGCTGATATCGGAAGCGAATTTTTTGGCGGTAGCTGCAAGTCTGCCAGCAGGGCGCGCGTGCATACCGTCTTTATCGACAATGGTATAGGTAAATTCTTTCATTTTCTCACTCCTGTGCGGCAAATTGCCCTTTGACAACCGCCGATTTTTGCCTTTGCTTCTATTTTGCCGATTTACGGGCGGATTATACCGAATGAAATTGTAAAACGATTTTTTTGCAAAAGAAAATAAAAAAACGCCCTCAACGAAAAACGGTTGTTACCGTGATCGTTGGGGACGTGTTGATCTATTAGATTGTACTTTTATTTTGCGGGCTCTACCGCTATATAATCCCACAGGTTGTTGGAATCCT
>JAZNZC010000088.1:0-37807 GCA_045594745.1 Eubacteriales bacterium | reverse complement strand
CCTCGGATCAGTGGTTCGTCAAGATGAAGCCTCTCGCAGAGCCTGCAATCAAGGCGGTGGAGAACGGAACGATCAACTTCATGCCAGAGCGCTTCTCCAAGAACTATTTCAATTGGATGAACAATATTCTCGATTGGTGCATTTCCCGTCAGCTTTGGTGGGGACACCGTATTCCTGCGTTCTATTGTGACGATTGCGGTGAAATGACCGTTTCTCGCACGGATATCACCACTTGTCCCAAGTGCGGCGCCGCTGTCCGTCAGGATGAGGACGTACTTGACACGTGGTTCTCGTCGGCTCTGTGGCCCTTCTCCACAATGGGATGGCCCGAGATGACCGAGGATCTCAAAAAATACTATCCCACAAGCGTTCTCGTTACGGGCTACGATATCATCACCTTCTGGGTATCGCGTATGATCTTCTCGGGACTTGAACACATGGGCGAAAAGCCGTTTGATACGGTATTCATTCACGGCTTGGTGCGTGATGCACAGGGCAGAAAGATGTCCAAGTCGCTTGGCAACGGCATCGATCCCTTGGAGATCATCGATAAATACGGCGCTGACGCACTCCGTTTTGCGCTCTCCACCGGTAACTCGCCCGGAAACGATATGCGTTTCTCCGACGAGAAGATGGAAGCTGCCCGCAACTTTGCAAACAAGCTGTGGAATGCATCTCGCTTTGTTCGTATGAACCTGACCATCGATAAGGTAGAGCTTCCCGAAGAATCTCTGCTTACCGCCGAGGATAAATGGATCTTGACCGAGTACAACAAGACTGTTGCCACCGTTACAGGTGCGCTCGATCACTACGAGATCGGCGTAGCACTGAGCGCTATCTACGACTTCATTTGGGATATCTTCTGCGACTGGTACATTGAACTGACCAAGAGCCGTCTTGCCGAAAAGGACACCGAGGGCAACCGCGTAGCACAGAACGTGCTTTGCTACGTTCTTACGGGCACGCTCAAGCTCCTGCATCCCTTTATGCCTTTTATCACCGAGGAAATTTACGGCGCATTGCCGCACCAAGGCGATGCCGAGAGCATTATGATCTCCGCTTATCCCAAGGCAAACGATGCCCTCAATTTCCCCAAGGAATCGCTCGAGCTCACGCGCGTTATCGCAGCCATCAAGGCTATCCGTAACCGCCGTAATGAGATGAACGTTGTTCCTTCCCGCAAGGCAAAGGTCTATATTGCAACCGCATATCCCGAGTCTTTTGGCGAGAACACCTATCCCTTCTTTGCCCGTCTGGCGTCTGCCGCCGACGTAGCCGTTGCCGCATCCTTTGATGACGATGCTGTCAGCGCCGATAACGCGGTTCAGATCATCACCGACTCTGCAACCATCTATCTGCCGCTTGCCGACCTCGTTGACACCGAAAAGGAACGCGCACGTCTTGAAGGCGAAGCAAAGAAGCTCGAGGGTGAGATTGCTCGTCTTGTTGGCAAACTTTCTAACGAAGGCTTCGTTGCTAAAGCACCTGCCGCTGTTGTAGATGCCGAACGCGCAAAGCTTGCAAAATATCAAGAAAACCTCGAGGGCGTTAAAGCCGCACTCGCTAAATTGGGTTAAATTTTATAGAAGAATGCGGGGGAACCTTTTTTGCAAAAAAGGTTCCCCCGCACCCCTTCCAAAAAACTTTCTAACAAGGGGTTATAAAAATAAGTTGTCAGTTCGCTAACAGACGGCAGGCGCAAGACCGCCCGGACCCTACTCGATAAGAGAGTTGATAACCGCCGGTGAACAACACCAAAGCCTTCCCCTTGAGGGGAAGGTGCCGAGTAATACGAGGCGGATGAGGTGTAGGATGCGAAGCATCCGTAAAGAATATTTGCTTTCTGCAAAATTCCCAAAAAGCGGTTCGACAAAATTTCCTCTTTCTGTAAAAATGACATACTATTTTCTATTGACAAAAAGGGTATAATTATGATATAATTTTTTTATCAAAACGCAACCCCATTTTTTTGAATACACGGAGGAAAACGGTTATGAACTTGCCAAACAAACGCCCCGAAAATATGGAGCGCATTACAAACAAAAAACTGGCAGAAGCTTTTATTGCCAAACAGGTGCGTGAAATTCGCGCACAGGTAGGCGAAAAGAAGGTTCTTTTGGCTCTCTCCGGCGGAGTGGATTCGTCTGTTGTTGCAGCGCTTCTCATCAAAGCCATTGGTCGTCAACTCGTTTGCGTGCACGTCAATCACGGACTGATGCGCAAGGGCGAAAGCGAGCAGGTCATTCAGGTGTTCGGCAAGGAACTCGATGCCAACCTGATATACGTTGATGCAACCGATCGTTTTCTTGATCTTCTTGCAGGTGTCTCTGAACCCGAAAAGAAGAGAAAGATCATTGGCGGCGAATTTATCAAGGTATTTGCCGAGGAAGCCTCCAAGCTGCGCGGCATTTCTTTCCTCGCGCAGGGAACCATCTATCCCGATATTCTCGAATCCGACGGCGTTAAGGCGCACCACAACGTAGGCGGACTTCCCGAGGATATGGATTTTGAACTCGTTGAACCTGTTCGCCTTCTTTACAAGGATGAGGTTCGCGTAGTAGGCGATGCTCTGGGACTGCCGCACGCAATGGTTTACCGTCAGCCGTTCCCGGGTCCCGGCCTTGGCGTACGTTGTCTTGGCGCGATCACGCGCGACCGCCTGCACGCTTTGCGCGAAGCGGATGCCATTTTGCGCGAGGAGTTTGATAAGAGCGGACTCGCAAAGAAGGTTTGGCAGTACTTTATCGCCGTACCCGACCTCAAGAGCGTAGGCGTTAAGGACGGCAAAAGATACGAAGGCTGGCCTGCCATCATCCGCGCCGTGAACACCACCGACGCAATGAGCGCCACCATTGAGGAAATCCCTTATGCACTCCTGCACCGCATCACCGACCGCATCACAGCCGAGGTAGAGGGAATCAATCGCGTATTGCTTGATTTGACACCGAAGCCGGTGGGTACCATTGAGTGGGAATGAAAAAATGCCCGAAAGGGCATTTTTTTCAGTTATGATCGCCTGCGGCGAGTTATGAGTTATGATACGCTTCGCGTAGTTATGATGTGCCTGCGGCACAGTTTGAAGTAACAAGGCGATCATATCATAACGACGGCATCGCCGTCTCATAACATTTGGCGTAGCCAAATTCATAACTCTAAACTAAAACATTGTTGGAGGAATATATGGCAGATAGCGTATTGCGCACAAAGTCTAAAGAGTTTGCAAAGAGTATTATTCTTTTGTGTAGACGGATGAAAGAAAATCACGTTGAATCCGCTTTGATAAATCAACTACTGCGCTGTGGAACATCTGTTGGTGCAAATATTCACGAAGCACAATATGCACAAGGGACGAAAGACTTTATTTCAAAGTTTGAAATTGCTCTTAAAGAATGTAACGAAAGCGAATATTGGTTTGAATTGTTGCACGATATAGGTAGCATTTCCACAGAAGAGTATAATACCCTAAATAAAAGTTGTATCGAATTGAGAAGAATGCTCGTTTCCTCTGTTACCACGCTAAAGGAGAGAAATCAATGATCCACCAAATGAACCTTCACGCCACGCCGTTTGAAATGATCGAGCGTGGCATCAAGACCATAGAGCGGCGTTTATATGATGAAAAACGCCGCCTTATCAAGGTGGGCGATGAGATCGTGTTCACGCACTCAAAGGATTCAACACGCACATTGCACTGCCGCGTGATGGCTCTGCACATCTTTTCCTCGTTTGAGGAGCTTTACAACACGCTGCCGCTTCTCAAATGCGGCTACACCGAGGATGATATTGATACCGCATCTCCCGACGATATGCAGTTCTATTACACCAAAGAGCAACAAAAACAAAACGGTGTGGTCGGTATTGAAATACAACTTATGCCCAAGCTCTGCATTTTTGACCTCGACGGCACTGTTCTGGATACTGTCGGCAGTATCGCACACTATGGCAATCTTGCTCTCGAAAAACACGGCATCGAGCCCATAGACGTGAGGGAATATCAATATTTTGCAGGCGACGGTGCCAAAATTCTAATCAAGAGAATGCTCAACTATCGCGGTTGTTACAGCGACGAGCTTCATGCTTCGGTGTTTCGTCTTTACAACGAGATGTATAACGCCGATGTTACCTGCAAAACCGTTATTTTCGATGGTCTGAAGGAAGTTCTTGACCGCCTTAAGGTTGACGGTTACCGCTTTGCCATCGTCTCTAACAAGCCCGATTTTGCCGCTAAGACGGTTGCAAACACCCTATATGGTGATGGCTATTTCGACCGCATCATTGGTCAAAAAGAGGGAAGTGCTCTCAAACCAAACCCGGGAGAGGTGCTTGCAGTGATGCAAGACCTTGACGTCAAGGCAAAGAATTGCGTTTATGTAGGCGACACCGATACAGATATGAAAACGGGCAAGAACGCGGGTCTTTATACCATTGGCGTGCTTTGGGGATTCCGCAGTCGCGAAGAACTTGAAACGAGTGGTGCCGATGCAATCGTTGCCACACCCGAAGAACTTTACAAAACAATTATTCAACAAGTGGGATAGTGTAGTAGGCTATCCCATTCCTTTTTGTGCGAGTGCTTTTTGGAAGGGGTGCGGGGGAACACTTTTTCTCGAAAAAGGTTCCCCCGCAAAAAAGCAAATGCAACCCGCCCTACTCCAAAATAATAATTTACAAAAAGCGGCTATTTTTGCTCATTGCAATAAATGACCGCTTTGATTTTTTGGAAAAACAGTGCAAAAACGAAACGACTTACAAAAAGTGAAAAAGAATGAAATTACACCTTTTGATTGACATTTTCGGTTGCGTATGTTATAATATGAATACGAAGGAAAATATTTCAAATAAACTTTATGACCAAAACTCAGAAAAGGAGAATTGATCTATGAAAAAAATGAGACTCTTTCTTGCACTTGCTCTGATGCTTGCGTTACTTGTGTCATCTCTTTCGGCCTGTAACTTGCCTGGTGGCGGTTCTGGTAATAAGCCCGGCGAAGGCACGGGTGATACCGGGCAGAATAACGGCGGCTCAAACGGAGATAGCGACTCTCCCTTGGGTGATGAGGGGGAAAAACCGGGAGATGGAAGCACGCCCGGTGAGGGCAAGCCCGATGATGGCAACACCCCCGGTGGCGAAAATCCCGACCAGCCCGGCGGTAACACCCCCGGTGGCGAAAATCCCGATCAACCGGGCGGTAATACTCCCGACGACGGTACGGATGAAAAGTACGGCGACGTTATCGGATGGGGTCCCGACTCCGGCGGTGACGAAATGCTTGAGTACCTGGCTATTGATGTTCAGCGCGGTAGCGGCTCGTTTATACTGAATGCTACCGGCAAGCTTAAATCCCCCAAGGTCGTTATCACCTCACTTGGAAAAACCTATTCCTATACCACGGAGACTGATTGCGGCGATCACTTTGAATATCTCTTTGTAATCAGCGCCGACGGAATGAAGGTTGACGAGGGATATTCGGCATACGTTCAGTTCAACGGTGATGACAGATACGGCTTTAATGTTTCGCTTTACGACAGCAAGCCCGGCGCCGATGAGGAAAAAATCGGTAGCTTCTTGGGCTTCAATACAGACGGAAGTAAGTCGATCGACGGAAAATCTCTGGAGCTTAAATACGGCGACGAAAACGCCTTAATTTATCTTGTTTTCGACGGCGTTGCTCCCATGCTGCACATAACAGATCACAAGCTTGACAAGACCTATTCGATTGATTCGGTTGAAAAGATCGACGGCTATAGCGTCTACCAGTTTACTCTTTACACCTCACTTATGGTGGATGGCGATGAAATCAGATTTACCGGTGAATACAGCACCGCGTCCGAACACTTTGATTTTCAGTTTAATCTGAGAGTGAGTGTTACCGGTGCGCCTACTGAGCATAAGCACGTATTCGTTGACGGTAAGTGTGAGTGTGGCGAGGTCGATCCCGACTACGTTCAGCCCGGTCCGATTCTTGGTACGTTCCTGGGCCTTAACAACGACGGCAGTCTGGATTATGAGACCGGTGTGACGGTTGTCCCAACTATGGAAAAGGTATCTATCTACCTACTGTTCGACGGTGAGGCTCCTAATCTCTCGTTGCTCTCGTTCGATCTTTCCATACCATATTGCTCCGTAACGGATCAGTTTACGCTTGCGGACGGTGCGATCTACGTCTATCGCTTTGATCTTCCCACCATCGATATGCGCGAGGGTGCTTCTTACAGCTTCCTTGGAGGCTATGGCACCACGGGCGCAAACCAGACCAACTTCGACTTCATTCTGACAGTTGGTACAGTGGATGATCCCGGCGAGGGCGGTGACCATACGCACGTATTCATTGAAGGAAAGTGTGAGTGCGGAGAGGTCGATCCCGATTATGGTAATGGCGAGGAAAACCCTCCGATGATCTTCGGCTTCTACGATCCTGAAAGCAAGTTGGTTACTGCGGACTTTACCATAAACCATGGAGAGGGCTTCTCTGTTTATGCACTCTTTATGCACAATCACAATGCACCTCTGCGTGCTTACATCGATGGCTTCACCATTCCCATTGAGCAGCCCGGTCTTATTGAGGGTGGGGCTGTTGAAACTATGGAGATAGACGGTGAAAGCTACTATGCAGTGCGCTTTGAAGTTCCCCCGCTGCTTGAAGTGGGAAGATATGATCTCGAACTTCATTATTTGGCATCGCTCGATGACGAGGAATGTTCATGGTTCACGGTCAGCGTGACAGAGGTTTATGAACCTATTGGAAACTATCTTGGCGTAAATGCCGAGCAGGTAGAGGAATACTCCGATTCAGCTACTCTTTACGTTGAGGGCGATACCGTATATCTCCACGTTATCTTTGACGGTGCTGTTGAAAATCTTTCCATCTACTGTACCGATCTTTACATACCTTATCTCGTCCACGAAACAGTGGATATCTGCAATGGATGGTTTTACTATGTATTCCTTCTGCCTACTTCAGATATGAGCTATGGCGAGGAATATTATTTCCACGGTAGTTACGGTACTACCGGAGAAAATCAGACCAACTTTGATTTCTCTGTTCTGGTACTTGACCCTAATGGCGAGGGAGAAGAAATCCCCGATGACCACCAGCACTCCTTCAGTAACGGAAAGTGCTATTGCGGCGCGATCGATCCCGACTACGTGCCCGAGGTAGACATTACCGATCTGCTCGTTGGTGCTATGACTCCGGAGATGACGGGACCCAGCTGGGACATCGGCATTTCCCTCGAAAAGGAGACAGAGCTTTACTTCGTGTTCAAGAGCAAGGTAGAGGTGACTTCTATCAGCTTTTTTGGCGACGAGCTGAGCTTCTACGAGGTATCATCCTATGGTGACTACTACACAGTCGCAGCAATAATTTATCCCTATGAAAAGTATGAAAGCGACCTCATCACGGTTACCTATAACGCGGAGGGGGATTCCGCATCCTGCGATATTTTGCTTATTATCGGCTCAGCCGACGGAGGTGACGATGAGATACCTCCTCGCTTCCTTGGTGTAATGACCTCTGAGGACGAGGGCTACTCGGAGAGTGTGTCGGTTACCGTTGGCCGCGAGTCCGTGATCTACCTGGTATTTGACCGCGAGATCTCCTGTGAGCAGATTATCTTCTATGACGCCGAAATATGGGCAGAGGGCGGTCATTGGATGAATGAGTACTACTTAATAGAGGTCAGACTTCCCGTATTTACTACCATCGAGAATGCACCGTCATACATGTTTAACTACGGTAATAACGAGGATGGCGGTTGCATCATAGTTAACGTCCTGCCCGAAGATATTGAGCCACCTGCGTTTATTGGTGCTTGGTCCGACTCCGTCAGCGATATGAACGAAGCAACGGTAACCGTTAACCCCTCCATGAATGGGCTTGGCAAGATATACGTTCAGTTCAGCGACGTCTTTAATGTTGATATCATCACACTTAGCGGGATGGAGCTGGACAGCGGATCCTACGGTTGGAACGGTAATGCCATTTGCATCGATCTTGACTATACTTCGTTTGTCAATATGATTGGCGAATATGATATTGTGATTATCGGATCCTTTGGTAATTACGAGCCGTACTTACCTATTCAGTTGAATCTTATCTTGAAGATTGAGGTTGGCGAGGAGCCCTCCTTCCTTGGTATTATGACCGAAGACGGTGAGCTTTCTGACGGAATTGTAATCAAACCCGGTGAATACGTAAACGCCTACCTTATATTCGACACACCCGTGTACGTACAAGGACTTTACGTTGACTCCTGTCCCATTATCACGGTTGATAGCACAGGATACGAGCTTTCATCCGGTCAGTATGCATATAACGTTTCGCTAAGTGCTGAGCAGCTTGGCTACTTTGGAAAGCGCGAGGTGGAAATAATCTACTCGTACTACGGTACCGAGTACAAGGCAACCGTGGAAATGGAGGTTGATGTTCCCAGACTCGTCGGAATCTTTGATGGCGATACCGGTATGAACATAACCGACCCGGATGGCGATGGTTATAATGCGTATATGACCAAAGATGCTCCCCTGGTGCTTGACTTCGTATATACCGCAGAGCCATCAAGCGTACGTATGGATAAGGGGGACGGCGATTTTGAGGGTAACTACACCGAGGCTGGTCTTCTCGGCTATGACGAAAAGCTTGGCGGATACGTCGCCAGATTCACGCTCACTCATATGGACGTGGAGCAGTATTTTGGCGAAAAGCTCTCTGTTGCTATGTACGACCTCAACTATTCGTTCAATTTCCATGACGGCGGCTATGATGAGCATTCCGTCATTCTGGTTAAGTTCCCTGAGATCGAGCCCAAAACCTACGGCATAAACGTAGATGGCTATTCCACCGAGGGCACGCACATCCAGGCTAATAACGACGATTGGTGTACCTTTTACATTATGTTCGAGGGCGTAAGCGACAGCTCGCTTCTGTGCGTGGAGCTTTTTGCTGACGGTGACTACGCAGACACCCTTTATTGCAAGGACCTCACCTACGACGGTGTGCATAACGTAGCGCGGTTCATCTTCAGACCCAGTTATCCCGCGGACGCTACCGAGGATTATTACCTTATATACAAGGTAAGGGTCGTTTATAACGGACAGGATGTTCCGGATTCAAGAGGAAATACCGTTACCGTTTTTGTAATAGAGGTTATCCGTTGACTCTTTGGTCAAATTAAAGTTAATAGCAATAACAACTGTAACACGGCCGGGTTGAGCATTTGCCCCGGCCGTGTTTGAATTTTTGATTAAAAAATTCGCACGAAAGTTCTTGAAAGGGGTGAGGCTGTCTCAAATGCGAATTTGAGACAGCCTCTTTTAGGGGATAGTCAGATTTAGGCAAGAAGCGTCGTTCTTCGAGGCGAAAGGCGTACAAAGGTACGCCAAGCCTCGAAAACGGCGGTAGAAAAAGTCAATTTTATTGGGAGAATTTCGAAGAAATTCAACATATTACCGTCTCATTTGCTGATTTGCATTGGAGCTGAGCTTTTTTGTTCCTTTTTTTGACTTTTTCGGTCTTGCCAAATGTGACAGCCCCGGAAAAAGCCCAAACAAACCCGCCCCACTCCAATCAACAGGGGTGGGGCGGTGCCGTTATACTGCCTCACATCTGAGACACGTCAACGGGCTTGAAATTTTGAAAAAAGCGACATACGGTCATCTTTTTCCACACTTTGCACCAAGAAAGCTAGGCTTCTTTGTGCCGACTATAAGGCTGGTCCTTATTTCGTCTTGAGGGAGTTCTCATAGGACTCGATCATCTTCTTAACCATCTGACCGCCTACGGAACCGGCTTGACGTGCAGTGATGTCGCCGTTGTAACCTTGCTTCAGGTTAACGCCAACCTCGTTTGCAGCTTCCATCTTGAATCTCTCCAGGGCTTCCTTAGCCTCGGGAACAAGAGTCTTGTTGCTTGCCATGTTTTTCTCCTCTTCTGAACGGTTTTGAGTTTTATGTACCGTTCATTCGGGAGAATGTGCAATACACAAAACGTTTTCCGTTCGATTATCTATATCATTGAGTCGCTTTCTGCGCGGCTCTGTTACTATTGTTCACCGTCATTTCGCTTTTATGAATGGAAAAGTTTGCAGAAATTTTTTCGTTTTTCGAGCATTTTGCAAATGAAAAAAGTCGACCTCTTGACTTTTCCTTTTTTATATGATATACTTTGAACAGAAGCCTTCCGTCCCATCGCGGGGCGCGGGGCATTTTTCGTTTTGGAGGGATTATGAACAAGAAAGCACTCGCACGTTTGGAAATGCTCAATCAAATAAAATTGACTGACGCCCAAAAGGAAGATGTCTTTTCGTTTTTTGGAAAAAGGGAAGCGGAACTCCTCGCTTTTGAAAAGATCGACACCTCCAAAACCGAGCCAATGGTGCACGTAATGCCCACCGCCATCGCTTTGCGAGAGGATGACATAGAACAACCCTTTTTGCGCGAAGCATTGCAAGCACAAGCTCCCGAAAGCGACGCGGGATACTTTTGTGTACCCCGCGTAATTGAATGATGGGAGGGACAAAATGAACGAACAAAAAATGCAAAAAAACATCGTTATTGATGATATGTTCCTGACAGTTGGAATGCCTACCACCGCCGGCTCCAAAATGCTTGATGGGTATCAAAGTTTGATCGACGCCGAAGCCCTTACAAAGGCGCTTGCGGCAGGGTACACGCTTACCGCAAAAACTCCGGTTGGAGAGTTTGCCATCGACATTTTAGGTGAAACTTCTGTAAGCGGTGCATGGATTTACAACGGCAACCTTAAGAACGCCACCGCGCAAATGCTTTTGTGGGGCGATGCCATGGGTGCGCTCTGCCTTGATGTGAACGGCTATCCTCGCCGCGCCGCCGCGCAGACAGGACTTGTGGCTCTCAAGCCCACATACGGTGTCGTTTCGCGCCACGGCGTTGTTTCGGTTGCGCCCTCGGGCGAGACGGTTGACATTCTTGCTTGGAATGCCGAAGATTGCCGCGACCTCTTCAATGCCGTTGTCGATGTCCCCCAACAAAACACCGCACCTATCCGTCGCGTGGCACTCTTGACCTCGCTTGATACTGATATGAATACTGAGGTAAAACGAAACATCAACATTGCCGTTTCCAATCTTGAAAAGAGCGGAATTGCTGTCACGTATATCGAAAACAGCATCATTTCTGCCTCAAAAGCCGCTTGGAATGTTATACTCTCTGCCGAGCTTTGCAAAAACACCGCGCGTTACGACGGTATACGCTACGGTCGCCGTGCCGATAGCTTTTCAGGTCTTGATGAGCTTTATACCAATAGCCGCACCGAGGGGCTTGGAGATTTTACCAAAGCCACCATCCTTTATGGCTCGGAGGTACTGTCGGCAGAAAATTATCAAGCGGTGTATGAAAAAGCCTTGCGCATTCGCCGCGTAATTGCGGAAGAATTTGCAAAATTATTTGAAAATTTCGATGCCGTTCTTTTGCCCGCGTGTTCTGCAATGGTATACACTGAGGAGCAGATATCGAAAGACAAATACATTGCTTTTGAGGAGAACCGCTATACCGCTCCCGCTTCTTTAACGGGACTCCCCGCAGTTGTTGCGGGCTATGTACAAATGATTGGCAAGGCAAATTCCGAGCACGCGCTCCTCGATGTTGCAAAAATTCTTGCGGGGGAGGGCGAGTGATATGAAATATGAAACGATTATCGGACTTGAGGTTCACGTCGAGCTTGCAACAAACACCAAAATTTTTTGCTCGTGTTCGGCACATTCCTTTGGCGCTGAGCCCAATACGCATATTTGTCCCACCTGTATCGGAATGCCGGGAACGCTCCCAAAACTCAATAAAAAAGTAGTCGATTACGCCATCAAAGCAGGAATGATGCTCGGTTGTCACATCAATCGTGTTTCTGCGTTTGATAGGAAAAGCTACTTTTATCCGGATCTGCCAAACGCCTATCAAATCACGCAATATTTTTCTCCCATCGCCACCGATGGAGGAATTGAAATCGATACCACGTCAGGTAAAAAACGCATCCGAATACAGCAAATCCATATGGAAGAAGATGCAGGAAAACTCGTACACGACCTCAAAGAGGGGATGACGCACATCGATTTCAACCGTGCGGGCGTGCCGCTGCTTGAAATTGTCAGCCGTCCCGACATCTCGAGCACCGAAGAGGTTGAAGCTTACCTCGAACGCCTTAAAACGCTTTTGCGTTACGCGCGTGTTGCCGAGTGCGAAATGGCACACGGAACGATGCGTTGCGATGTCAATCTTTCGGTACGCCCTGTGGGAAGTGATACGTTTGGCGTGCGTACCGAGATGAAGAATATGAACTCCATCGAGGCAATCAAGCGTGCCATCGAGTTTGAGACCGCGCGTCACATTGCCGCTTTGGAACAGGGAACAGAAGAGCTCATACAAGAAACACGCCGTTGGGATGAAGCAAACGGAAGGACCGCTCCTATGCGTAGCAAAGAGACCGCAGGCGATTATCGCTATGCGCCTGATCCGAACCTTGCGCCTCTTGTCATTGATGAAGAATGGATCAAAAAGATCCAATCCTCGCTTCCTGAACTTCCCGAGGTCAAGCGCGAGTGCTATATGCGCGAATATGCTCTCAGCGCATACGATGCCGAGCAGTTGACCAAAAGCATAGCGCTTTGCGACTGTTTTGAGGATGCCGTTTCTGTTTGTGCCTCTCCCAAGGATGCCGCAAACTGGATGACGGGTGAGGTCATGAGCCTGCTCAATGCAAAAAAGATGACCTATGATATGCTTTCCGTCAACGCCCAAAAGCTTGGCGAGCTCATTCTGCTTGTCAAAGAGGGCAAAGTTGGCAGAGCTAATGCAAGAATGATTCTCGATGCTATGTTCGAGGATGCCACCATCAGTCCCGAAGTATACGCAAATGAGAAAGGATTCCTCATTTCCAATGACACGGAACATATCGAGACAGTCGTCAAAGCGGTCGTCGATGACGATGCAAAGTCGGTTGCCGACTACAAGAGCGGCAAAGAGAAAGCCTTGATGTTCCTTTTTGGCAAATGTATGAAAGAACTCAAAGGGAACTGCAACCCACAACTGCTCCGCGAAATGTTGTGCGGTTACATTGACAAAATATAAAAACGCTTGATTTTGCCGCACCATCGGGTGCGGCTTTTATTATAGCAAAAATCGCACAACTAAGCCACTGTATGTTATCCTGAGCGTAGTCGAACTTTTACCTCGCTATTCGCTCGGTAAAACTTCGACTACGCAAAACGCAAGCGTTTTTCTCCGCTCAGAATGACATACAGTGGTTTTGGTTGTCGGTATGCCGTAGAAGAAACGGGCTGCTTTTTTTCTTTTTTCTATTCTTACTATTGCAATTTATAAACGCAGGGTGTATAATAAAGGTAATTATTAAGTTTTTAGAAAAAGGAGAGGTCAAAGTGGATGCTCCCAAGCAATTTCCCCAACCTTTTACATATAACGGTAGCTTTGATGTCTTTACCTATCGCATCCCATGTCTTTTGACGCTCTGCGACGGTGACGTGATGGCTGTGACTGATCTGCGAGTCAACATTTTGGATTCCCCTAATAACATCGAAATCGGTGTTCGTGTTCTCAACGCTAAGACGGGTGAGTGGGGAGAACCTATCGTGGCGCACCAATTCAACGATTACGACCAACAGTTTGGAACAAACACCTATAACCCCGTTAAGGATTCGGCATCCTTTATCGATGCCGCTATCACACAAACGCCCGACGGTAGGATCTTTATGCTGGTGGATGCAATGCCTGCAAACGCAGGCGGCGGCATTGGCGGCAAAGAATTCAACGGAACGGTCAAGATCGGTGATGCCTTCTACTACGCTCTTACAACAGGAGATAATACCCTTGCTACGGGCTACGATTACTATATGTATCCCAATTCCAACCCTGTTGGCAAGCACGACAAATATATCGTCAAGCGCACCAGCGACAGCTCCGACACCGCGTACACCCTCGATGCGCATTTTAACGTCTATCAAAACGGCGTTTCGCTTACCGTAAAGCAAAAACCGAAGAATGAAATTGATGTACCTATGAATATCTTTTATTCGGCATCCGTGCTTAAATTGCACAGGACCTCTTATTTCTACTTGAGTTATAGCGACAACAAGGGTATGACTTGGTCAGACCCGATGCTCATCGGCAGTGAATACCGCAAGGCAGGGGAGACCGTGTATAACAAAGCCCCCGGTGTTGGTTTGGTTATCAAAAACGGCGAGCATGCAGGTCGCATTCTGTTTCCGCTCTATCGCGGTGATTTTTCGCAACCGGTCAGTGTTTCCTGCCTTTATAGCGACGATAACGGATCCACTTGGCAAATGAGCGAGACCATTTCAAACGGCGCGTTCCCCAATGCTACCGAGGCACAGCTTGTCGAGCTCCCCGACGGAACGCTTCGCATCTATTCTCGCGGACAAGGAGATTACATCCTGTATGCCGATAGCACCGATGGCGGTGTGACCTTTACTGAAATGCGCGAGGATAGATCCTTGCCGTACTGCTGCGACTGTATGGTATCTGTTGTGGCTCTGCCGTGGAGGATCGATGGAAAAGATGCTATTGCCATCTCTTATCCCGAGGGTAACAAGCCCGGTGGTAAGCGCGCAAACGGCGTTATCAAAATCGGTCTTTTGAACAAAACCGATAACGGATACGAGGTCGAATGGAAGTATTCTCATTCGATTGTCGGAAGTTATGCTTATAGTTGCCTTGCCACAAACGGGCAGTGCATTGCCGTGCTTTATGAGCGTGATATGGCGGTGCATACCAACGAGCTGGTCTACCTTGAGCTTCCCCTCGAAGCATTCGGTATTATTGACGCAAAATAAGATTTATACGAAAGGGAAAAATCATGAAGAAACTGAGTTTTTTGTTGGCAATCATTCTTTTGTTGTCCGCCACTTTGCTCACGGCTTGCAAAAACGACGATGAGCCCAAAGAAACCACGCCACAAAACCAAGGGCCCGATATCACCACGCCCGAAGACGTTAAGCCTGTTGTGCACGCGAGCATTTCTCGTCAGCAGTTGACAAATTATGAAATCGTTGCCGCAAAATCCTCTTCCGAGGAAACAGACAAGCTGACAAAGGAATTGCAACAAGCCATTCAGAATGCTTTTAATATGCCAATCAATCTCAAAACAGAGAATGCCTACAACAAAAAGCAGTACGAGATTCTCATTGGTCACACCAACCGCGAGGAAAGTGAAACCTTCCTTTCCTCTCTCAAATGGGATGACTACGGCTACGCTATTGTTGGTGACAAACTTATCGTTGCAGGCAAAAACGAGGATGGAACTCTTGCTGCTCTGCGCGCTTTCCTCGATTATGTAAACAAACACGATGCCGGTGAGGTTTTCTTCAGCAACGCCGATCAGTTGTTGGTTCAAACCAACTACCCGCATCCTTCTCTCACCATCAACGGCATTTCTGTTGCCGACCTCTCTATCGTGTGCAATGAGCAAGAGCTTGGCGGCGTGGCAGAGATCATCCGCGATGCGATTATTGATGCCTGCGGCATTGATGTTCCCATTGTTACCGATGATGATGTCGAGAGTTTGGAAAACGTTATTCTCATAGGGCAAACCAATCAGGTTCTTGATCCCGTACCCGATGGCAGTGTATATTCCACAGGCAGGGAATATTACATCAACATGCTTGCGAGCGGCCTTTTCATCGATGCCGCCACCGCCGCAGGGTATATGAGCGCAGCTGCAATGATTGCGGAGCAGATCTCAACTTCCCAAACAGAGGCTGTTACCCTTGAGTGCAAGCAATACGAGGGCGAGGATGCCATCGCCGTAATGAGCTTTAACCTGATGGCAGGAAAGGAATCGAGCCGTCTTGAGAGTGTAGTTGGAACGATTCTCAAATACCGCCCCGCAGTTGTTGGTGTGCAAGAAGCGACCGATATGTGGATCGAGCTTTTGAAACAACGCCTTGACGGTATCTATACCATCAAGGGTGAGGGCAGAAACGCAGACGGCGGCGGCGAGCACAGCGCCATCCTTTATCTGACCGAGGAATTTGAATGTCTTGAGAGCGGTACTAAATGGCTCTCCGACACTCCCGATGTACCCGGCTCTCAACTTTCATCGGCAAAAACCGAGTATCCGCGCATTATGACCTATGCGCTTTTGTCGCGCAAGAGTGATGGAAAACAGTTCCTGCACGTCAACACGCACCTTGATTACGGTTCTAACCCTGAGGAAGAACAAGTAAAGGTCGCACAAATGCAAGTGGTTTTCAATGAGATTGCAAAGCTTCCCAAGGTTCCCACCATCATCACGGGTGACTTCAACGCAACCGTTGGCTCGCCTGTATACAACAAGGTGATTGCAGAAGGATATTCCGAGGCAGCGTCACATATTTCTGCCGCAAATCGCGCTCCCACCTATCACGGCTTGATGGGTACGACCGGTGCACCCAGCCACATCGACTTTATTTTCAGCAAAACGATGGAGTCTGACTGTTATTACCGCATTTGCAACGAGCGTGTAGATAATGAAAACATTTCCGACCACTATCCCATTCTGGCAGTTTTGTCTTTCAAAAGCGAAGGTTAACAGGAAAGGAAGTACCTAAATATGGAAGAAAATAAAAGCACTGTAGAAGAGAAAAACATCATAGAAGATAAAAGCACAACAGAAGAGAAAAAAACCACAGAAGTCAAAAAGTTTGACTGGAAAAAATACATCGACAAGAAATATTGGAAGATATACGCAGCCATATTTGTTGCACTGGCTGCCATTATAACGGTTATTGTTTGGCTTTGTGTGGCAGGCGGGAACAATGATGAACCCGATGAACCCCCCGAATCCGAAGTATACGCCGAAATTACGGCTGCCGACATCTCAAAATATACTCTCATCTGTGCATCACGCAGCGCAAACTCTGTTATGACGCAATATTGGCTCTTGCAATCGCAAATCAAAGATATGTGCGGAAAACAGCCCCTTGCCGAGACAGATTATATTGATGCCACAGAATTTGAAATTTTGGTAGGAAACACCAACCGTGAGGAGAGCAAAGCCTTTCTTTCGGGGCTCCTTTGGGATGACTACGGCTATGCCATTGTTGGCAACAAGCTGGTTGTTGCAGGGCACACTTCGGAAGGTACGCTCAATGCAATAAAGCATCTTCTCGAACATCTGAAGAGCGGTGACCACACAAGCGTTTTCTTTACCAACAAAAACCAATACGTGTTCCGTTATCCTTACGTTTCCGATACTTTTATGCTCAACGGTGTTGATGTCTCCCGCGCAAAGATCGTCGTCAACGAAGAGGGAACCAAAAAGCAATACGCGCAAATTCTCTCCGATAAATCCTTGGAGCTTTGCGGCAGACGTCCCGCCATCGTAACCGATGCTGAGGTTGAAGAGGGGGATAGCCTCATTATCATCGGCGCATCGGCATACGTTCCTGCCGATATGCAAGCCGACTGGAATGACGCACAGCAAACTGTCAAAGGTCAATTTTCTTATTACATCAACAACACCGAAAACACCGTATGGATCAATACCGAGGTGCTTGAGGGATATAGTGCTATGAACCGCGATATTATTCCGCAAATTCAATCGAACCAAACAGCAAACATCGTTTTGACGACAGGACTTGTAAAGGTTCCGCAGCTCTTCTCGGTGATGAGCTTTAACGTTTATGTAGGCGAGCATAGCACCGCTCGTATGGAGCGAGTAACAGATACGATCCTTGAAAATGCGCCCTCGGCATTTGGCGTGCAGGAGGCAGACGTTTTGTGGATGACAGCTCTCAAAAACGAGCTTGGGGACATTTACACCTCTGTTGGCGTGGGACGCGATTGGGGCGGACTTGGCGAGCACAGTGCCATCTTTTATCGCACCGATCTTTTCAACTGCATCGAAAGCGGCACAAAATGGCTTTCCAACACCCCGGACCAAGCAGGATCTTATTATACGTATAAGGATCCCCAAACGGGTACAACGCACCGCGCCAATTTTCCGCGCGTTATGACCTACGTGCTGCTTGAGCGCAAAAATGACGGCGCACGCTTCCTTTATGTCAACACGCACCTCGACCACGACGGAAACAATGGCATAGAGATAGGCGAGCAGGTAAGACAGGGGCAAATTGAAATTCTGATTGCCGAGATTCAAAAGCTTGGCAACCTGCCTACCATCGTAACGGGCGATTTTAACGTCACGCCAGAAGCTTCCGCCTATACCACTATGATCGGTGCGGGCTTCTTGGATTCCTCTAAGGTTGCAAAAGAAGGTGAGATCAAATCCACCTATAACGGCATGGATAACAACTACGCCGGCGCAATCATTGATTACATCTTTGTTTCTCCCGAGCTTGCCGAAAGCGTAGATACCTACACCGTTTGCCCTGCAAAGAGAGACGGACAGTGGGTTTCCGATCACAACGCGATCATCGCGACGATCACACTCCCGACAGGCGATGCCGAATAATTACACAAATTTGCGCGCTCCCAAAAACACAAAGGGAGCGCGCATTTTGTCTCTTTTTATTTATGAATTTCTAAAAAGAAATCTCCTATTTTGCCATTTTTTGTTCAATTTTGCACTTGTTATAGGGAGAAAAATGTGCTATACTGTTGCCAAAGATAGTTTTGGAGGTTTTTGGAAATGAAAATGAAAGAACTACTCAAAAAATACGCAAAGCGCTATTTTATTGATGCAATGAGCGCAATGGCACTCGGTCTGTTTGCATCTCTCCTAATTGGAACAATTTTCAACGCGATCGGAATGATCCCCGGCCTTTCCATTATGTCCACCATCGGCAAGGGCGCGCAAGGGGTTGCAGGCGCGGCTATGGCCGTTGCCATTGCGGTCTCTCTCAAAGCCGATCCGCTTGTCGTTTACACCTGTGCCGCAGTTGGACAGCTCGCCAATACTGGCGGTGGGGCAGGGGGGCCCTTGGCAGTCCTCTTCATCGCTATCATCGCAGCAGAAGTCGGACAGCTCGTCTCCAAAAAGACGAAGGTCGATATTCTTGTCACACCCTTTGTCACGCTTGTCGTTGGCGGACTCCTTAGCGTGTTCTGTGCTCCCTACATTGGGCAGATCGTTGGATACGTCAGTAACTTTATCGGCTGGGCAACCACACAGCAACCCTTCCTTATGGGTATCATCGTATCCGTTGTTGTCGGCGTAGCGTTGACACTCCCCATCAGCTCGGCAGCCATCTGCGCGGCAATCTATCTGACGGGTATGCCTGCCTTTGATGCCGCAGGAGAGCTCATCGCGCGCGACTATGCAGGACTTGCTCTCGCAGGCGGAGCCGCCGTTGCGGGATGCTGTGCACAAATGGTCGGCTTTGCCGTTATGAGCTTCAAAGAGAACAAGTGGGGCGGTCTCGTTTCCCAAGGTCTCGGTACAAGTATGCTCCAGATGCCTAACATCATCAAGAATCCCCGCATTTGGATCCCCGCAACGCTTACAAGCGCCATCACAGGCCCCCTCGCTACCTGTGTTTTCGGAATGAAAATGTACAGCGCGGCAATCAATTCGGGAATGGGAACCTGCGGACTCCTCGGCCCCATCGGCATCATCCTCGGCTGGTTTGGCGGCAATTATCCCGATACCGTCACCGCTCTCGATTGGATAGGTCTCGCCCTTATCTGTTTCATTCTCCCCGCAACCCTAACACTCCTCTTCAGCGAAATTCTGTATAAAGTTAAGTGGATCAAAGATGGAGATTTGACGCTGTAAAATGGAAATTGTACTTGAAGTTATCATCACTCTTTACTTAGAGTTGATGGGGTTGATTGTTCCGGAAAAGAACGCAACCAAAGGAATGAAAGTGTTGGCAATTATGATTGCCATCGTATTGGCGCTTGGACTCCCCCTGCTATTTTTTGAGGGTTCGTACCTGTGGCTTGAGAAAAATATGGTATTGGGAATCATACTAATGATCGTGTCAGCGGTTCTCGTCTTGGCGCAAATCATTGCAGGTATTGTTCTGTATAAAAAGCATCATTAAAATCAAAAAGCAAAATAAGGATGCCACCGCGGTGGCATCCTTATTTGCATAAAAGAGTAGGGGCAACCATTGGTCGCCCGCTCTCATAAAAATTTACATTTACGATATTGACACCAAACCATTACTCCTTGTATAATAATGCCATAGAAAATCTATCCGCACATACATAAAAACTGTAATTACGAATAAGGAGCAGGACTGATATGGGATATACAATCGAAGCCGGTAAACTGACTTTGACAAATGGATCGTTTGTCAGAACAATGGAACTTCCAACCGTAAACGGAAAATATCTATTAAAAGAATATCGCCCAACGGAAGGTGACTTTCTTTTCTTTGAACCCGACAGCGATGAATTTGCCTTTGAACTTGGCGGCGTGCTTTATACGGGTGCTACCGGTTGGAAGCTTTTGGATGTAACCGAAGCCCAAAATTTGAATGTCGGAGAAGGCGTTACCGTTGCTTTGGAAGCATTGGATCAAAAAGTTAAAGTATGGCTTACATACGTTTGGTATGGGCGGCTTCCTTTTGTACGCAAAAATCTCACCGTACAAAACTGCACAGATGCCGAACTGTGTCTTGAATCGGTAGACGTAGAAAAATTCGCCATAACGGGATTTTGGGCTCCCACCTACAGTTGGATATACAGCGATTACGGAAGAAAGAAATCCATTGGCCCCTATCTTGGAAATCTGCAGGATAGTCTTATCCTTGTTCATCATCCCGATTGGGAAGCCGGTATCGTGTTGGGAAATGAAGCCCCCGGCGTCCTAAAAGGTGCATCCGTATGGTCACGGGGAAGGGAGATCACCTTAGGACTTACGCATAGAGATGAGGATTATCCCTTCAGAAAGTATTTGGCAGGCGGCGAGGTCTTTGTTGCATCGGATGTTTTTACCGGAGTATATAATCATCAAAAGGATATCCATATCGTTATGAATCAAATGGTTCAGGACTATGTTCGCAAGTATATGGGTATCCGACTTACTCAAATTGAGGAGCGACCGATATTTGTCTACAACACTTGGCAGCCTTTTGAATATAATATTTCAGAGCAGTTGATAAAAGAGACTGCCGAAGCAGCAGCACAGGCAGGCATCAAGGAATACGTCATCGACGACGGTTGGCAAGACTCTTACGGCGACTGGGGGATCGATTATAAAAAGTTCCCCAATGGACTCAGGACCGTTGTCGATCATATCAAATCCTTAGGAATGAAAGCGGGGGTGTGGGCCAGCATCGGAACCGCATCTCCTCAAAGCAAGGTGTATAAGGAGCACCCTGAATGGTTCCTGAAAAACAAGGATGGCGAAGATTTTTCTTTGCTCGGCGGTGGAAACAGCAAACGTACCGCTTGTTTTTCTACCGGTTGGTCGGATTATATTACGAGTGTGCTGGAACGATTGGTGGATGAGTACGGTTTTGACTACTTGAAGTTGGATTTCTCCGTTGTTTCAAGCCCGTACCGCTATAACAAAGAAGAAGCAGGATGTTATTCCTGCGATCATTCCGCCCATCGGGATCGGGAAGAATCCATGTGGGTAAATTATAACAAAATGTGGGAAGTCTTTGACAAGCTTCACAAGGGCAGACCAAATCTGTTTATTGACTGCACATTTGAAACCATGGGGGGCTTACAGCTTGTAGATTATGCAATGCTTAAGCACGCGGAAGGAAATTGGCTTTCTAACTTCTTAGGTGACATAGGCGAAAAAACAGACTTGCGAATCAGACAAATGGCATGGTGGCGTTCTCCCGCAATGCCTGCCACATCTTTGGTAATTGGAAACGCCCACATTCAGGATGTCGGGTATGAAAATCACGTGCGTTCTTTAGCAGGCGCATTGCCAATTTTGTGTGGCGATCCCAGACAAATCCCCAAGCACGACAGAGAAGTATTAAGCAAATATTCGGGCTGGCTTGCAAAAATGGAGCAAAAACACAATATTATGCTCTACCGTCAGGATCTTCCCGGGTATTTTGAACCTGCCATAGGAGCTTATGACGGATTTGCACGCATCAATCGCGAAACCTTTTCAGGTGGTATCATTGGATTTTTCCGACACGGTGCCAAAGAATCCACAAGAAAGGTATGTGTGGACGGGCTGCTTGAGGATCGCGAATATCTCATTCTGGATATGGACGGCAAAGAGATTGCAAGAATGTCAGGAGCCTCATTAGAAAAAGAAGGATTTGATGTAACGATCGAAGAAAATTTTGGCGGACGGCTATTTGAAATTACACTTTCCTAAAAAATCAACACCTTAAGGATGTCACTACGGTGGCATCCTTAATTATATAAAGGGGAGGGGGCAAAAGTTGTTAGGGGCGGGGCGTCCTCGGCGTCCCGCCTCAATCGAATCATATGAAATCATCGGTAGGGGACGGCGCCCACGACGTCCCATCTTAAAAATATTCATTTTCGGAAAACGCTACCTTAAAAAACCATTCAAAAATGCGAAAATGCCAAATAAAATACCAAAAACGGAAAAATATATTTTCAAAAGGGCTTGACAAGCATCCAAAAATGGAGTATAATAAGAACGATCAAAATAAACGGAAAGCGGTGCGCTGTTCGCCCGCGTGAAAGGAACATACTATGGCAGCTACGAAGAAAACGAAATTGGCAGTTCCCGCAGGACTTGATGCGGCAGGTAAGGCGCAGGCTCTCAAGACTGCAATGACACAGATCGAGCGCGACTTTGGCGCGGGCTCTATTATGAAATTGGGAGAGAACTCTCACATGGAAGTGCAAGCCATCCACACAGGATCGCTCTCTCTCGACCTCGCACTTGGCATCGGCGGCGTTCCGCGCGGAAGAATCGTGGAGATCTTTGGTCCTGAATCCTCGGGTAAGACCACCGTTGCACTGCACATTTTGGCGGAGGTTCAAAAGTCGGGCGGCACAGCGGCATTCATCGATGCCGAGCACGCACTCGATCCCGTATATGCCAAGGCTTTGGGTGTTGACATCAACGAGCTTCTCGTTTCCCAGCCCGATTGCGGCGAGGATGCCCTTGAAATTTGTGAGGCTCTCGCACGCTCCGGCGCGGTGGATGCCATCGTTATCGACTCGGTAGCCGCACTCGTTCCGCGTCAAGAGATCGAAGGCGATATGGGACAGTCGATGGTCGGCGTGCAAGCAAGAATGATGTCGCAGGCTATGCGTAAGCTCTCGGGTGTTATCTCCAAGAGCAACTGCGTGGTTGTTTTCATTAACCAGATCCGAGAAAAGGTTGGCGTTATTTACGGCAACCCCGAAACCACGCCCGGTGGCCGCGCACTCAAGTTCTTTGCGTCGGTTCGTATCGACATCCGCAAGACCGAGCAGCTTAAGGACGGTAACGATGTTTACGGCAACCACGTCAAGTGTAAGATCGTAAAGAATAAGGTCGCTCCTCCTTTCCGCGTAGCCGAGTTCGATATTCTCTATGGCAAGGGCATCTCGCTCTCGGGTGAGATCATCGATTTCGCAATCGCACTCGATGTCATCCAAAAGAGCGGCTCTTGGTTCTCCTACAACGGCGAGAGAATCGGGCAGGGTAAGGACAACGTCCGCAAGCTCATCGAGAACACTCCCGACCTGATGAAGGAGATCGAGAATAAGGTTCGCCAGTTGAGCGAGCAAGCAAAGATGACGATGGATCAGGATTTTGAGGTCGATGAGGATGATGACGAAGAATTCGACCTGCGTTTGTCCGATGACGAGTGATCAAATCTCCTATGGCGTTGCAACGCCCTTGACCATTACCGTACGCGCTTTGCGTGCACAGCACGAGGGAGCCGAGATGCTGGTGCAACTGCTTTTGGAAAACGGGGAACACCAAGAGCAAAAAAGCCTTGTTATTACCACAGAACAGTATTGTGAATTCAACATAGCACGCGGACCGATCAGTGAAGAGGTCTATGAACAGTTAGAAGAAGCCGCCGAGCTTTGCCGTGCTTTGCGTAGCGGAGAGAGCCTCTTATCCTATGGCGCAAACTCGGTGCAAGCACTTACTCGCAAGCTTGTCGGCAAGGGATACTCACGTGAGGTCGCCGCGGCAGCGGCAGAACGCCTTGCCGGTTATGGACTCATTGACGAGGAGCGCGATATGAAGCGCGAGGTTGAAAAATGTTTGCGAAAGCTGTGGGGCAGCAAGCGCATCAGCGCTCACCTCTGGAGCAAGGGATATGCCGCAGAGACTATGCAGGAGCTTCCTGAATTGCTGGAAGACATCGATTTCTCGCAAAACTGTGCCGCACTTATTCAAAAGCACTATGGCACAGTTCCAACCGATGCCGATGAGCATCGCCGTATGATTGCAAGTCTTTCACGCTACGGTTATTCCATAGCCGAGATACGCGAAGCGATCCGCCTGTTGCGTGAACAAAATTAAAAATCAGCACCCGCGTGATGCCACGCGGGTGCCTTTTTATTACACGAAGGATCGTGCGCGGTTTACTTTAGCCCATAACGGTCAATGATTGGTGTCTGCTTGGCGGGCAATTCTTTCTTGATCTCAAGAATACCGTTGATATAGCGGTCAAAGAATTTGTCGCTCATTTCCTCGCTCTCGTCAAGCACCAAGCCTGAGGCAAGATAGTTGATTGCAACGGGGGTGAACACACTGCAAAGCGGAAAATCGTCATACGGGTCAACCGTAACGATGTCGGTGTCTATCGTTTTGGGCTCCATTCCGTTTGCTTCTCTGTATATTCCGTCAAGTTTTGCGTATTGTACCACAAATCCCGCCATCAAAAACTGCCCGCGGGCGATGTAATCCTCAATGGATTGAGATGCTGCAACATCCTCGCACACCGCCGTTATGGCGCTGTCCAAAATGTCATAGTAGGTCATTTTCGGCTCCGATATCAAGCATCAAGAACGTTCAGGTCGAGCAATACCATTTCCTTGGGATAAACGACCTTTGCGCCATACAGATGCAAACCCTTAACAGCATCTGCGAAGCGGAGCTCGGGGCGGTAAGCGTCGATCTCGGAGAGCTGTTCTGCAAACGCGATCGCACGCTTGGTGCGTGCCAGGCACTTGTGCTCGTATCCATTGTCGCCTTCGATCTTTTCCACGTTGTTGGAAACAAAGATCTTGCAACCGCCGATGGCACCAATGCAGCCGGTCTCCATTACGCCCGTGTTGTCGGTGGAAAGGTTGACCTTTGCCTTCAGGATCATACCGCCGATTTCGGGAGTGACCTCGATGACGATATCCTCGGGGTCTGCTACGTTGTTGTTAAAGAGCTTGGTTCTGGCATCAATGATGAGGTTAACGATGTTGTCAACGCTCGTATCGTCGCACTTGATGCTGCTGCCGGCATCCTCATAAAGGCTGAACACATAGCGATCTGCATCGTTGGCGAGTGCGCTGGCGGCGTTCTTCATAGCGGCTTCCATCAGCTTGGGAGATGCTTGTGCGCGGTCGATGTCGTCGATCTGGAAGTTGAAGTATTTTGCCTGATCGATCGCCAGATCGCGAACGTTGTCGGAAAGAGAAGCGGGAGCGTTCATATTCGAGTTTTTGGTATACTCGGAAACAACGACGTTGCCAACGCCGCAAATGCGGACCGTATTACCTTTTTCGTGAATTTCGCCTTCAAAATCACGGTTGCAGTTTGCAACGCCTACGTACTTTTTGTCGAGTTCCTGATAAAGACTTTCGCTCCAAACGGTGGGAATAAAATTTGTAATTGCCATACTGATTTTTCCTTTCTTTGTTCAAATAATTTGTTATTTTAGTGCCATTTTTGCATCGAGCGCTTAATTTTAGATAAATTTGCGCGTACCTCTGCCGAGGACATGGCACGCACCTCGGCGGGGGAGAATTCATTGCTTTGTGCATTGTTGACGGCACCGGCAGAACGAGCACGATTGCGGGAGTTGCTGTCGGTAGCTCTCTGGAGTGAGACGGCACGCTTTTTTTCAGCCAACGCATATGCGGCGGCAAGCGATGCACCGCCTTTTACATCCTGCCAGACCTCTTCGGGTAGGGAAGCAACGGGAGTGTCGGGGTAGAGATCACAAAACTCGGCATATTCACGCTCAACTCGGGTATCCTGCATCAAGCGAGCGTCGCGTTGGGCGAGCTCTTCCCGCAACTGCCTCAGTTCACCTCGCAGCTTGACCAATTCGCTCTCTTGAGCTTCGGGATCAGAGCCTTTGCGATCAGAATCAGGATCTGTGCCGGTATCTGTAAGAAGGTCAACAGCAGCTTCATCTGTTCGGGTTGGAGTTTGTTCTTCTGATGCGCGGTCGCACGCATCTGTCTCTGCCGGATCTTCCGCCTGTGGCGTATCGCACGTCGGGCACGGAGTCGTCTCTGCATTTTCAAAAACAAAGTTTTCATCATTCATCAGTTCGAGCTCCTTTCTTGTTGAATTTTTCGAGTAGTGTATCGCGGTTGACAAGTACGCCTTCGGGTAACAGCTCCACGTATTCAGCCGCCGTTAGGTGTCCGCTGTCCAACAGCTTGTTCAGCGTGGTGACCGTAGCCGAGGGAGAATAACGGTCGACGCTGCCAACGTGAACGTTTGCA
The DNA here is from genome assembly GCA_045594745.1 of Eubacteriales bacterium. Lineage (GTDB taxonomy): Bacteria > Bacillota > Clostridia > Oscillospirales > CAG-272 > UMGS1865. Next base: position 11,289 of record JAZNZC010000088.1, on the reverse strand, counting down.
CTGAGTAATGCGTTCTTCAAAAGAGCATAGTCGAGGGTTTCTGCCCCCACCTCTCCGTTTTTCTCCAAAACGGGAAGCAGACGCTCACGAGGGCAATAGGTGCAAAGCATATCCGCCCAAATTGCGGCAAGGTCGCCAATGCAGTGGCAGAACCCAACACGCACGTGTTCGAGAGAGACCGAGGATGCGGTTTGCAGTCTCAAAATTGCACTGGTATTGTTTGCGCGCTCCTCGCCGAGGGCGGAGTCGGTGGCACCCATCATACCCTTGGTGTTGTTGATGACATCGCTGATCAGATCAAGATAGCCTTCCTGCATCTTACCAACGCCAACAACCGATACAGCATCCGCCATGCTTCCGCCGCCTACGGCGCCAATGGCTTCACCAACCTCGTTGGACCATTCGGGAATACGCGTTTTGTCGTAGATGACTTTCGAGAACGCCGTGCTTTGCATATGCTTGAGCGCCATAGCGTAAGCAGTATTGATGCATTTTTGGTTGGCAACCATATCGCTGACCGATGCCGTCCCATGGAAACAGTTCTTTGTGCTGTGCCAATGGAAGTAGGCAACGGGGTAGAGGCGCAAGCCTGTGTTTGCGCGGCGAATGAGACAGTTTTTGGTGGATTTTTCAAAAACGACCTCTCCATCCTCGCGGAAGAAGCGGATGAGGAAGGTTGCCTTTTCTTCGCCGCTAAGCTCGCACTTGCCGAGATCAGCAGTGTATGTTCCCATATTTTCCTCATCGGCAACAATTTTTGCCACATCAGCTTCGCTTGCACCTGCGGCAAGAGCCTCGCGGCGCAAGCTCTCTACCGTTGCACGTCCTGCCAACATCACATACTTTTGGCTTTGAATGTCGGAGGAGTTGACGTCCGCCACAAACAGATTGGTAGAGTCTATCACATCTGTGCGAATGTCGCCGTCAAAGGCGTGACCGTTGCGATGGTCGGGATCCCACCAGCAGTAGAAAACGCCGTCTCCCGAGATGGCCGCATCAAGGAGAGCTTGGTAAGAAAGTGCCTCCATTTTGTTGTGCTTCCAACGCCAAGCAGCATTGCGCCCCAGGACGCCGATGCCGTGGGAGAGAATATTACGCGTCTCTTGTGAGGCGGTAAAGGGAAGTGCTTCGTCGGCATAAGAGATGGAAATATCTCCGCCGATGACGGACGCGACCTGATGGTCGGTGATCCGTCGAATAAAGTTAAAAACGGGGCGCGGAAGGTCGGCATTCGAGCCGTGCCAATGGTCTCCGCGGTAAAAGCGCTCATTGCGTCTTACCGTTTCATAAAGACCGATGCGTTGCTTGTAGGCTTTGCCTGCTTCATAAGCCTTCCACGCAGTTTCGTGTGCTTGAGAAATAACGATTCCTCCTTTCTGTAATAGGTAGCCTTACGGCCGAGAGTAAATGTCGAGTCGGTAGAATTCTGCAGCGTGTTTTGCATTTATCGAAAGATGAAAACGCAAAAAGCGATAACGGTGAGTGCCCATACGCATATCGTAGAACTGCGGCGCGGTAGCATAGGTGGGGGATGTCAAACGGTAGGACTGTTCTCCTTGCTCGGTTTCAAACAGGATTTGCGAGGCGCTTTTGCTCGGCGCAGCATAGAGGAACGCACGCATCGAGCGGCGGATCGAATCGGGAAAGCCGAAATCAAGATAGGGGCTTTTGTAATACGCATTGATCGAAGCGTTGTTGTCGGTGGTATACGAACGGTCAAAAAAGAAGATGTCACTGCCACTTGCAAATCCAAGATCGTTTTCGCCTTTGAAGAAAAAGGCCGCCGGAATGTTGCTGAACCGATACCATTCCTTGATCTCGGTATTCCAAACCCAAACCTCGCCCGTTGTGTTGCTCGGATCTCGCATCCATACTTCACCGTTGGCAAAATTGCGTATCAGATGCACCGTGTTGGTAAATCCGGTAGGAAATTTCTCGTCAATGCCAAATGAAACACGTTCCAAAAAGAGCTCTTCGGGGCGTGCGGGAGAGGCGGTAATGTGGTAAATGCCGCCGTCCATAGCCGCCAGAACACCGCTTTCATAGGGAATGGTGCCTCTCGGCGAGGCGCAACCCATATCGCGCAGGGCAAGTGTAGACTGAATACCGTCTTTTTCAAATGCAAGACTCCAAATGCGATCGGATGTAAACACGAGCAAGGTTTCATACAAGGGACAAATGGTGCTGATGGGGTGTGCATTGTCTCCCAAAAAGAGGATGTCTTCCATACAGAAATAGAGAGAGGAAGCTTTTGGATAAAACACGCGGCAGGATGACATCATCGGCATACTTACACTGCGCGAGCAGAACAAGCGGGCATCCCTGCCCCAAAGCAACAATCTGTTTTCACCGTCGCGAGAATAGATAAAGGACATTTGTGCCGCAAGAATGGTAGCACGTAGCTCCTCGTTGAGCGAGACGGTAAATCCGACCTCTACAATCGTTGGTGTGGAATTGAAGGTGATCTTGTTGGAACCCTTTGTAAAGCTGTAATCAGTCGTCTTTTTGTTGTCCGTATATACGACCTCTACCGAATCAGCATAATAGGGGAGTGTAAACACGGTCGACCCTGTGGAGTTGTAATAGTGCACACGCATTCGTGGCGTGAGGAGATTGATCTCCTCATTGACATCGCCGTATGTAGAAGGACTCCATTGATATCCGTAGAGCGGAACGTAAGGCTCTACCGCCTCAAATTTGTTGGCTGTGAGGGAAAAGCTCCAAATGTTCGTTCCGTCCAAGAGGTAGAGTGCATCTTCATAGGCGCAAAAGTGTACGCTTTCCTCACCGTCCGTTACTGTTCCCACAGGGGCCTCTGTCAACGTATTCCCCGCCAAACGGTAAACGGTATCACCGACCACCGCAAAGAAGAGAGAGGTGCCGCCAATCGTTCCTTCCCAAACACCGCGCACCTTTTCGCCCGATAAAAAGTGCTTTTTGCGTGCATAGCCAGACCGCACCTTCAATACACCGTTTGGCAAAATCCGAAAGTTACACATATCCTCTGCCCCCGCAGGGGAGAGTGGCGTGTGCTTTCCCATACCGCCGAATTTGCAAGAGAGCGTTCCCAAATCAGATCGCTTGGATTTGATTCTTGCCATAAAATCGAAAACTCCTTTCATTTTGAACTATCACAAAGAAAACCGTCTTTCGCCCGCTCTTAAAAGAGCGAGCGCTCTTTTTTAGCAAAACGAAAGGTGTTGTCAGTTCGAGACTGCATCTCGGGTGCATTCGCGCGGCTCATCACAGCATAGCGCAAGGCTTCCGGCGCGTGCGTCACGGCGTGAGGCTCATCCGAGGCATCCTCGGGGCGCATCGCATCGCAAAGCAGAGCCGGCATCGAGCGGATCAGCTCGGAGCATACCGACGATATCCGAAGCGCAGGCGCACCAAAGGCGGGTTGAAGATACTCACGCAACACACGCCAACCGGGAACACGGCGGTTATCGGCGGAGCACATCGGTGGCATACCGGGGACCGATTGCATCACCTCAAATCCGCTTTTTCCGCTATCCTGACGTCTGTTCCAAAGGTCGGGGGAAGCAACTGCATAGCGCACTTTCCGTCCGCCACACAGATTTGCAACCCGCCGAGCCGCCTCGCTCAAGGTCAGGTTGGGTTGACAGAACTCCTCAATAACGTAAAGATTTCCCTCGGTGTCAACCCCCAACAACAGAGCGGCAAGCATATCAAAGCCGTAGTCAAGAGCCGCGAAGTAGGAAAGATCAGACGGTATCTTTTCGGGTGAGCAGATATGCACATCCGGATCGAATTCCGAGAAGAACTGTCCCTCAAATACATCCCAACGACCGTGGAGCCACGCGTCCCGTAATTTCTGCGGCAGACTTTCCAACTGCCGAACATAGTCGGGGTCAGCCTGAAGCAGTACGGGATTGTCGTAGACTTGCGCCGAAATGAAGAGATAATCGTCGGGGCTTTCATCCTGTCGAAAATTCCGCTCAACAAAAAGTCTCTTTACCCAAGCGTGTCCGATCCCACCGGGATTGCAGGTCAAATACATTCTGCGTGGTACGTCACTTGTGCCACGAAGGCAGGCCTTAAAAATAGAAAACTGATATTCGCTCAGCTGCGTAGCCTCATCAATGGCAATAATGTCGTACTCTTGTCCTTGGTAGCGCAAAACGTCTCGCGATGACGCGCAATAGCCCAGCGCGATGCTGCTGCCGTTTGGGAGCGTGAGAATCTTATCTCCCTCACTGTAGGAAAGAAGAGTCCCGTACTCATCCAGCAGCGGACGAACGTGATTGGCTTTGAGCTCTGCATAGGAGCGCCGCACCAAAAGACACCGGATCCCGGGGTAACAGAGGCACAGTCCGATCAGCTTGCGCCGCAAGGCCCAGGATTTTCCGCCGCCGCGAGCCCCACCGTAAGCCGTGTAACGGGCACGGGATGCGAAAAACAGTTTTTGACGCTCGTTGGGCGTGCCGCGAACGTGCAGGATGCCCTCATTTTCTTCTCTCACGCGCCGTCCTCCAAAATGTCGTGCTCAAACACCAGGCGCATCTGTCCGCAGGAGGCACTCGAGCTCTCCTCTTTTTCGTCGTACCCCAACCGCTTTTTGAGATAGTAGGCAAGTAGGGAAGGGGAGGGGAAACAGATCAGGAGCTCGTCCTCAAGCGTGGTGCAGATGAGGTCGTAAAGTCGAGGAACCTCGGAGCACAACTTTTGTAGATGTGAGATGCCGCAACCGAGAAAGCGGCAAAAGCCTGCAAGGTTTGCAAATCTTCCATTTGTTTTTTTGCTATCCGCCTCGGGCGGCGGACGGCAAGCCTTGATATACTCCTCCAAAAGAGCCAAAAGGCGCTTTTGACGAGCAGATGTATCAAGCGTTTTTGGCAGTTTCTTTGCCATACAAAGTGCATCACCTCCAATGGTTCGGTTTTCCTTGTGACGCCCTTATTGTAGCGCGCTTTTGCGTGCCAAAAGCTGACAATGTGTGCCATAGCGTGCCATTTTTCAAAATGGCACGCAGTTATGATTGCCCTTCGGGCAAGTTATAAGTGATGAGATGCTCCGCATCGTTATGATTGGGCTACGCCCAAGTTGAATTAGATGGGCAATCATATCATAACGTTTGCAAAGCAAACTCATAACGGCGCGCAGACGCGTCTCATAACTCTAAACTAAAAAAGCCCTGCAAATTTTTGCAGAGCAATTCGTACACTTTTATAAAAAGAAAAAGCGCCTACGACACACATCGTAAGCGCTTATTTTTATCTGTTATTCTTTTTCAAATGTTTCCTTATAATACTCAATCGCCTCTGCAATAATTTCTTCTGCCTTTTTGCGACCAAAGAGCGACTTTACAGCGGTCTCCTTGTTCTCCAGCTGCTTGTAAACACTAAAGAAGTGCATAATTTCATCAAAAATGTGTGCAGGGAGACTGTCAATCGAGTCAATGCCCGCGTAAGTGGGATCGGATACGGGAACAGCAATGATTTTGTCATCCATTTTACCGCCATCCAACATACGCATCACACCAATGGGATAAACCTGCATCAGCGTCATCGGATAGATCGCCTCGGCGCAAAGGACCAGCACATCGAGTGGGTCGCCGTCATCGGCATAGGTGCGAGGGATAAAGCCGTAGTTGGCAGGGTAGTGCGTGGAGGTGTAAAGGATGCGATCCAACTTCAAAAGCCCCGTTGATTTATCCAATTCATATTTGCACTTGCTTCCCTTGGGGATCTCAATCACTGCCGCAAAGTCATGGGGAGTGATATATTCGGAGGGGATATCGTGCCAAACATTCATATACTGTGTTCTCCTTATTTTACGTAATCGAATTCAAAATCGTAGATGGAAACGGTATGTCCGTCGCGGCAGCCTTTCTTTTCCAAAGCCTCAAAAACGCCACCGTTTTGAAGGACCTTTTGGAAGTAGTTGAGCGACTCATAATTACTGAAGTTGATCTGACCCATTACGTTCTTGATCCACTCGCCCTCAACATAGAAGGTGTCGTTCTCGCGGCGAATAATGGTCTCGCGCTCACCGCCGACAACAACGTCCTCGGGAGCGTATTCTTTTTCATAGACCTTAATGGGGGGCAGATCCTCAAGGCGAGCCGCTACGCGGCGAATAAGAGCATCCACGCCCTCACCTGTAACTGCCGAGATGTAGAAGAGCTCCCAGCCGTTCTCACGGATAAAGGCTTCAAATGCATCTACGTCAACAATTTCGCGGTCAAGAGAGTCGCACTTGTTTGCCACAATGATCTGCGGACGCTCTGCGAGCTCAGGGCTGTAACGAGCCAACTCATAATTGATCTGCTTGACGTCCTCAACGGGATCTCTGCCCTCAAAGCAGGAAATATCCACAACGTGGAGGAGCAAACGGCAACGGTCAACGTGACGCAGGAATGCGTGACCAAGACCTGCACCGTCAGCCGCACCTTCGATAAGCCCCGGGATGTCAGCCGCCACAAATCCGCTCTCACCACCTGTGCGAACAACGCCAAGATTGGGGGAGAGGGTTGTGAAATGATAATCCGCAATTTTCGGCTTTGCCGCAGAGATGCGGGCAAGAATCGAGGATTTGCCAACGCTGGGATAGCCGATCAGGCCCACGTCGGCAATCATTTTCAGTTCCAGGATGACCTCGCGTTCCTGTCCCTCTGTGCCGTTCTTGGCGAACATTGGAACCTGACGCGTAGGTGTAGCAAAGTGACGGTTGCCCCAACCGCCGCGACCGCCGCGGCAGGCAATGAAATCAGCACCGTCATCCTCGGACATATCGTGAATGATCTTGCCTGACTCCGCATCGCGAATAAGCGTTCCGGGGGGGACGAGAATGACGAGATCGTCAGCAGTTGCACCGTGGAACTTACCGCCCTTGCCGTCGCCACCGCGAGCGGCAACAAACTTGTGCTTGTAACGGAATGCGAGCAGAGTGTTCGTACCCTCGTCTACGCGAAAGACTACGTTGCCACCGTGTCCGCCGTCGCCACCGTCGGGACCGCCCGCGGCTACATATTTTTCACGGCGAAAAGAGACGGCACCATTGCCGCCGTCACCGGCCTTGATATAAATTTTAACGTTATCAACAAACATAATGTTACCTCAATGCTCTTTACTTATCCGCCTCGTCGCCCTTCATACGAATGATGAGCTTGATGGGCGTACCCATAAAGCCGAAGGTCTCGCGCAGGCAATTTTCAATATAGCGCTGATAGGAGAAGTGGAAGAGCTCAACGTTATTGCAAAAGATGACAAATGTGGGGGGAGCCACGCTGATCTGCGTCATATAGTAGATCTTGAGACGGCGTCCCTTATCAGACGGAGGCTGAACGCGGATCATCGCATCGCCGAGAACGTCATTCAGCATACCCGTCGTCACACGCATAACCGACTGACCATAAACGTAAACGATGCGCTCAAACAAATTGGTCACTCTCTGACCGGTCTTTGCCGAAATATAAAGAATGGGAGCATAGGGCATATATGCCAGCTCTGTACGGATCTTGTTGTTAAACTCATTGACCGTATTGTTGTCCTTCTCGATCAGATCCCACTTGTTGACTACAATAATGACCGCCTTGCCTGCCTCGTGTGCGATGCCTGCAATTTTGGTATCCTGATCGGTAATGCCCGTCGAGGCATCGATCATCAAGAGGCATACCTGTGCGCGATCTACCGCCATGTGGGCGCGCAAAACGCTGAAATGCTCGATCTTGTCGTCGATTTTGGATTGACGGCGAATACCTGCCGTATCGATAAAGGTAAACTTGCCATATTCGTTTTCGAGCTGTGTATCAACCGCATCGCGTGTCGTGCCTGCCATATCCGAAACGATCAGACGCTCCTGACCGATGAGGCGATTGATGATAGAGGATTTGCCTGCATTCGGCTTGCCGATAACGGCTACTTTAATGCTGTCGTCCTCTTCCATCGTGTCCTGCCAATCGTCAAGATAGCGCAAGCAAGCGTCAAGAAGGTCACCCGAGCCGCTTCCGTGAATCGAAGAAACGCCAATGGGATCTTCCTCAAAGCCGAGCTCATAAAACTCGTAAAACTCCATCGGAAGAGCACCAATGCTGTCGCACTTGTTGATGCAGGGAACAACGGGCTTGCCGCTCTTTTTCAGCATCACCGCAATGTCGCGGTCGTTAGCGGTGAGCCCCGTGCGAACGTCACACATAAAGATGATAACGTCGGCGGTGTCGATCGCCATTTGCGCCTGCTGACGCATCTGCTTGAGAATGAGGTTGTCGGTTTTGGGCTCAATTCCGCCCGTGTCGATCAGGATCATACGCTTGCCGCGCCATTCGGTCTCGCCGTAAATGCGGTCGCGCGTTACACCGGGAGTGTCCTCAACGATCGAGCGACGCTCACCAATGAGCTTATTAAATAGAGTGCTCTTGCCAACGTTGGGACGTCCGACAATCGCAATAATCGGTTTTGCCATAAATCTATATGTCCTTTCCACTAAAAACAGTTTGTCCGCTTTTGCTCTCCGTCATTCGCCAATACCAAGGAGCGCGGCAATCAATTTTGCCCCGTCATTTTCCGAAGGGCGAACGGGAACACCAAGGCGCGCTGAAAGCTCGTCAGGCGTCATATCATCGAGGAAGACGTCGCCATCGGCGCGAAGCATAACAGCGGGGAAGAGAAGCTCGTCACCAAGATCCTTGCCCATAAGCTGCTCGATAACATCACCGCCCGTGAGAAGCCCCGCAACGGTCACGCTCTCGCCAAAAAAGTTGTTGACGATGGGGTAGACGTTTACCGTCAGCCCTTCCACGCGTGCCATCAATTCTTTTGCAAGAGACGATATGTGCTCGTGCGCCGCCATACCGGTTGCCACCGACACGGTGCGCGGTGCGCAGAAGCCGGAGAGGAGCTCGTCCAAATAATCCAATTCCAAATCAAATTCCGATCTCATCGAGGTCAGCATACCAACGCCGTTCTCAATTTGCGAGTAATCTTCATAGTAATCCTCTTCGGGGAGGGGGAGTCCTGCGCGGACGTAAAATTCATCGGAGCAATAAAAGATGCGTGTTCCGAATTTTTGCAAACATTCTTCACCAAAAGTGTTGACCTGTTCGATTACCGCCGCGCATTCCTCGGGGGAGAAAGCCTCGAGAGGATAGAGCTTTTCACGATATTTCGTCAAACCTACGGGAACAATGGCGCAGGAACGTAAAGAGGGATGATACTGTATCAAATCACGCATCGTGCGGTCAAGCTCAACGCCGTCATTAAGCCCCTTGCAAAGCACGATCTGCGTGCAGAGTGCAATTCCTGCATCCGCCATACGGCCAAGATAGGAAAGAACCTCACCCGCGTGCCTGTTTTTCATCATCTTTACACGGAGCTCGGGGTTGGTCGTGTGCACCGACACGTTGACGGGAGAGATATGCATTTTGATGATGCGATCAATATCCGCATCTTTCAGGTTTGTCAGGGTAACGTAATTGCCGTGCAAAAAAGAGAGACGGTCATCATCGTCCTTAAAATAAAGTGACTCGCGCATACCGGGCGGGAGCTGATCGATAAAGCAGAACACGCAACGATTGGTGCAGGAATGCTTTTTATCCATCAGAGGTGTCTCAAACGAAAGCCCGATGTCATCGTACTCACCCTTGTTGATGTGCACTGTATAAGACACTTCACCGCGCAAAAGCGTGACAGAAACGTTCGTATCGGTGAGATAAAAACGGTAATCGAGCACGTCGCGTATTTCATTTTGATTGATGGAAACAAGCATATCACCACCGCGAACACCCGCCTTTTCGGCAATACTGCGCGGCAAAACAGCCAATATCTTTACCATTTTTATCCCTCCTTTCAGAGAAAGGCTCAATAATGCATAACTTAACATCCTATTATATCATAAAAGAAAAGGAAAGTCAAGATTTTGCGGGAAAGTTCTTGAAAGAGGGTGTGGGGGGAACTTCTTTTAAGAAGTTCCCCCCACAATCTTTTTAATTTTCTTCGTTCTTCGGTGTAACGAGTGTGGTCAGCACATCGTCTGCTTTTTGCAACTTTTCGGCACGCTCGGGATGTTTCTTTTCGTCGAGCTGATTCGAGATAGCGGCCATCATTGCGCCGGAAGCGGCGGCAGCAAAGGTAAACAAAAGCTCACCTACCGGAGGCTCCTTAATTTGTCTGCAATCTCTGCGACGCTTGTAGTCGATCAAAGCCATAGCCGATGCAACAACTGTAACGGCACCTGCGAGAGAAAAAATGATTTTATTCATAAGTCTTTCTCCTTATCTTTTATTTTCCTGCTGTTTGTTTGAGGTAAGCGTTGATAAATCCGTCAAGATCGCCATCCATTACAGCTTGAATGTTGCCCGTTTCATAGCCTGTTCGCTTGTCGGTAACAAGTGTGTAGGGCATAAAGACGTAGGAACGGATCTGCGAGCCCCACTCGATGTTGTTCTTTACCCCTTGAATGTCCTCAATGGTGTCAAGACGCTCTTGAATTTTGATCTCCATCAGCTTGGATTTGAGCATACGCATCGCAGTTTCCTTGTTTTGAAGCTGAGAACGCTCGGTCTGACAACCGACAACAATACCCGTAGGCTTGTGCACGATGCGGATAGCCGAGTCGGTCTTGTTGATGTGCTGACCGCCCGCGCCGCTGGAGCGGTGAGCGGTGACTTCGATGTCTTCCTCACGGATGACAACAGTGTCAAGGTTTTCAAATTCGGGCATAACCTCGATAGATGCAAAGGATGTCTGACGACGTCCGTTTGCATCAAAAGGAGAAACGCGCACCAAACGGTGAACACCGTTCTCACTCTTGAGATAGCCGTAAGCGTTCAAGCCGGAGATCATTACAGTCGCACTCTTGATGCCTGCACCGTCGCCGTCGAGCCAGTCGGTGAGCTTAACGCTAAATCCTCGTTTTTCAGCCCAACGGGTGATCATACGGTAAAGCATCTGCGCCCAGTCCTGCGCCTCGGTGCCACCTGCACCGGGGTGGAAGGAAACGATGGCGTTACTCTTATCATATTCGCCGGAGAGAAGCACCTCAATACGGCGAGTCTCTTCTTCGGCAACAATGGCATCGAGTTCGCTCTGAACTTCTTCTACATAACTCTCGTCGTTTTCTTCGATCGCCATTTCAGCCAAAGCGATAGCATCTTCAAGACGCGCACAAAGACGCTCATAGCCGGCAACTTTATCTTGACCTTGCTTAATGGTTTGGAGCACCTTGCTCGATTTTTCAGCACTGTTCCAAAAATCGGGAGCTTGTGTTTGCGCCTCAAGGTCAAAAAGCAATTCTTTAGTTTCTTCAATTCGCAAAGCGGAGCCGAGCTCC
>JAZNZC010000087.1:0-23684 GCA_045594745.1 Eubacteriales bacterium | reverse complement strand
GTTTGGCGGAAGCGGTGGGATTCGAACCCACGGTGCTCCAAAAGAGCACAACTGATTTCGAGTCAGTCCCGTTATGACCACTTCGATACGCTTCCATATTTTGTCGCAGAGTTGCGAACGCAATTATTATAGCATAGTTTTGCAAGAATTGCAAGGGCTTTTTGCAAAAAGTTGCTAAAAAAATAAATTTTCTGTTTTACCTCTTTTTTCTTAGTAAAAACTGCGTGAAATTATGTAGAATAAAACCGATACTTTCACAAAAAATTCATACATTGAGGCAAAAGATATGGTATAATGATTTTGCAGTTATCAAGAGCGGGGGTGAATCCTTATGGCAGTGAAAAAGATGTTGGCAATCGACTTGGGTGCTTCCAGCGGTCGCGGAATCGTTGGCGCTTTCGACGGTCAAAAGCTTTCTCTCAAAGAAAATCACCGCTTTTCCAACGACCCCGTCATTCTCAACGGCAGAATGTACTGGGATATTCTTCGCATCTTTCACGAAATCAAGCAATCTATCAGAGAAACTGTTTTGGATGGCGACGCCATCTCTTCGATCGGTATAGACACATGGGGCGTGGACTACGCACTGCTGGATGCAAACGGCAGAATGCTCTCCAACCCCCACCACTATCGGGATGCCCGCACCGAGGGCGTCGTGTCTTATGTCGGTCGTTTTTTTGCGCCTTCTGAGCTCTATGCAAAAACAGGAATTCAGTGTATGAATTTCAATACCGTTTTCCAGCTTGCCTGCGATCTGCGCGACGATCCGAAAATGGTGGAAAACGCATCACGTATGCTCAATATCCCCGATCTGCTCAACTATTTCCTCACGGGAAATATGGCAAACGAATATACCATCCTCTCCACAGGAGCGCTTCTGGATGCCGCCAAGCGAGATTATGCCAAAGATATCCTCGAACAGGCGGGCATTCCGCAAAGACTTTTTGGTGACATTGTTGCTCCCGGAACGTCTATTGGCAAGCTCTTGCCACAGGTGCAGAGTGAGACAGGTAAGACCGATGCCGAGGTGCTCACCGTCGCTTCGCACGATACAGCGAGTGCGGTTATCGCCGTTCCCACGCAGGAGAAGGAATTCCTCTTCATCAGCAGCGGTACGTGGTCGTTGATGGGCACCGAGCTTGATGCTCCCAAGATCAACGCTCAAACCGAAAAATACAACTTTACAAACGAGGGCGGAGCAAATAACACCATCCGCTTCCTCAAAAACATTATGGGACTTTGGCTCATTCAGGAGTCGCGCCGCCAATGGCGAAGAGAGGGTAAGGAATTTAGCTTTGCCGAACTCGAAGCCCTTGCAAAGGCTGCAAAGCCCTTTAGATGCTTCATTGATCCCGACCATCCCAGCTTTGTCGCTCCCGGCGATCTGCCCACACGTGTGCGCGCATTTTGCCAAAAAACGGGACAGTACGTTCCCGAAACGGTTGGCGAGGTTATGCGTTGCATCTATGAGAGCTTGGCGATGAAATATCGCTACACCGCCGAGACGATCGGCAAGCTGACGGGTATTCGTCCGCGCGTTATTCACGTCGTTGGCGGCGGAACCAAGGATGGCTTCCTCTCGCAAATGACCGCAGACGCCTGCAATCTTCCCGTATGTGCAGGCCCCGAGGAGGCAACTGCAATCGGCAACCTCTTGGTGCAACTGATGGCAGCAGGGGAGGCAAAGACCCTTTCGGATGCCCGTGCAATCGTTTCCGCATCCTTTGCCTGCAAGCATTACACGCCCGAAAATACCGCGGCGTGGGATGAGGCGTATCAAATCTTTTGTAATCTAAACTGACGAAAAATCACCTGTCAGCGCGGCGTGTGCCGTGAATTGGGGAATATATGTAAAAAATAAATGGAGGCTTACTATGAAGGACAATCAATTTGGAGAGCTTTGTGTAATCGGAATGAAGGGCTGTGACGCATTTGCCGATCAAGTCGACTATTACCTTCGCGACTGGCGCAGACATGGCGACAACGACAAGACCTTTCTTGTTAAGGCAGATTGCCCGCGCTTTGGCTCGGGTGAGGCAAAGGGAATGTTGCACGAGTCGATGCGTGGCAAGGATGTTTACATCATCTGCGACACCTTCAACTATGGCGTTACCTACAATATGTACGGTATGACCGTTCCGATGAGTCCCGACGATCACTATGCCGACCTCAAGCGTATCATTGCCGCTATTGAGGGTAAGGCAAGAAGACTGACTGTCATTATGCCGATGCTCTACGAGGGCAGACAGCACAAGAGAAGCGGCCGTGAGTCCCTCGACTGCGCCCTGATGCTGCAAGAGCTCGTTGGAATGGGTGTTTCTAACATTCTTACCTTCGATGCACACGACTCCCGTATCAACAATGCAATCCCGCTCTCCGGATTTGATAACGTCCGTCCCGCATATCAAATGATCAAAGCCCTTGTTCGCGCAGTCCCCGACGTGCAGATCGACAAGGATCACATGGTCATCATCTCTCCCGACGAGGGCGCTATGTCCCGTTGTATGTATTATAGTTCCGTGCTTGGTCTTGATATCGGTATGTTCTACAAGAGAAGAAACTATTCCGTTGTTGTTAACGGCCGCAATCCCATCGAGGCGCACGAATATCTCGGCCGTGACTTGCACGGTAAGGACGCCGTTGTTGTCGACGATATGATCGCTTCGGGCGAATCGATGATCGACGTTTGCCGTCAGCTCAAGGAAAAGGGCGCAAACCGCGTATTCTGCTTTGCAACCTTTGGACTCTTTACCGAGGGCTTTGAAAAGTTCGACCAAGCGGCAAAAGAGGGTGTATTTGATCGCATCTTTACCACCAACCTCATCTACCGCCGTCCCGAACTGGCAGAGAAGACTTGGTACACCGAGGTCAACATGTGCAAGTACGTAGCATATCTGATCGACACGCTCAACAACGATGCAACCATCAGCACGTTGCTCAATCCTGTCAAGCGTATTCAAAGCTTGATGGACAAGCATCGCCGCGATCTCACATCCCAAATGAAGATCGAATTCTAATGATTAACCAAAAAACACACGGAGATATGCAAAATTGCATACTTCCGTGTGTTGTTTTATTGTAATGTTTTCAAAAAAACATCCGTTAGTACCGTTTCGGGCGAAAGATTTCCAAGCGGCAGCGGTTCCTTTTCGTCGGTGATGCGCCGATAGATGATGTGGCGCAAGAGCGAGAGAAGTGACGGTTCTATCCAATAATCAAACTGCGTTCGCGGCGAGAGAATTTCATACTTTTTGAGTTTGCGATACATTTCCAAGCCGTCCGAAGCATCGTGCCACAGGTCAGAGAAGACGTAATCGAATTTGCCGCGCGGCATTTTTTCTTCCATATATACAAATGCGTCGGCTTCTACGATCTCAATCTTATCACCGTGCGGAAACTGCGGCAACAGATAGGTCTTGAATATCTCGATCACATCGCGCGAGCGTTCTACCACCACCACGCGCTCGACCTCAGGCTTCTCTGACGCGTGGAAAGCGAAATAACCGAGTCCAAGCCCGAGTGTGAGCACTCGACCGCGGCAACGCTCGATCGGCTCGCGCATCGTTTCCACCTCGTTTGGGGTAATGGTCATCCATTCAATGCCGTTTTCGAGGATGGCAGGGAAGGGGAATTCAACATCAAAATAGCCGATCTGCGGAACTTCACGCAGCTCTCTTGTCACCACGGGATGCGTCCTCACAAAAGGTTCATAGGGCGCGTAGGAGTGCTGACAAAGCTCCCATTTGCCGTGCGTCACGTTCGGAAAACGAACGGTCTTGGCGTAGGCATCATTTTCGTAAACCGTGGGATCAAGGCGTCGAATGGCGGGAATGAGATATTGACGCTCCAGCGCACGGTGCGCGGGATCTTCCACTGTATCCAGCCCGCAGGCGGCAGAAAGGAGCGTGCAAAAGGCCTCGTGATGCGAGACGTGACACTCGCGCGCGAGATCTTCCACCATTTGCGCATCGATAAAGCGCGGATGCTCGTTGATATATTCACTTAGGATGCTGACAACAATATCGTTGTCGTGCATAATATCATCCAATCGGCCCATCAGACCTCTCCTTTTTGCAAGCTTTTTTATCTATTATACAGTATTTTTTATCTGTAAGCAAGAGATTTTGATAAAATTCTTGCAATTTTCTCGTTATTATGCTATACTACTCAAAAAAAGTTTGAAAAATTACAAAAAATCTTAAAAAAGCTATTGACAATCACTTGACTATGTGGTATAATAACATCATCCACAGATGGTGTGTGGAAATCTATCTATTAAAAGGAGAGCTCCTATGGCATACCGCTATCCCTACGACGAAGAAACAAAGGAAGTTAAAATTTCAAAGCTACCCACAAACCGCAACTTTTGGAAATTCTTGATCCTCAATATCCTGACGCTCGGTATTTACAGCATTTGGTTCTTATCGCCGATTCCTGCTGAGCTTGACAAGATCGATCCCAAGCACGATGGCTCAAAAACAATGAGTTTCCTTGCGGCGTACATCATTGCCTATTTTACGTTCGGAATTGTTATTGACTGCTGGTATTACGGTGTTACCAAGCGTGTAGAGGAAGCAATGATACGGCGCAATATCCCCAGCGACTTTGGAACGGGAACGTTTTGGGGATGGGGGATTCTCGGTTCGTTGATCATAATAGGCCCTTATGTCTATATTTACAAGCTTTGCAAGGCAATGAATCAGCTCTGCGAAAGCTACAACGAAAACCCTATTATTGAATAAGAACAAAGAGGAAGGTGCAAAAACACCTTCCTCTGTTTCATCCCAACGCCACATCCAAAACCATCATCAGAGCAAATCCGCAAACAATTCCCATTGTTGCAAAATAAGGGTTGGCATCCTGATTTTGCTGACATTCGGGAATGAGCTCGTGTACTGCCACAAGAATCATTGTGCCGGCGGCGAATGCGAGAGCGAAGGGCAGGATGGCGGTCATATGCACAACCATTGCCGCTCCCAGAACGCCCGCGATCGGTTCGACCATTCCCGACGCTTGCCCAATAAAAAAGCTCCTTCGTGCCGAATATCCCTCGCGACGCAAGGGCAGGGAGACTGCCGCTCCCTCGGGGAAGTTTTGCAATCCGATGCCAATGGCGATGGTCATAGCTCCCATCAAGGCCTCGGCTGTGTAGCCACCTGCGTGCAGAGCTCCAAATGCCACTCCCACAGCAAGCCCCTCGGGGATGTTGTGCAATGTAATAGAAAGCACCAGTAAAAGAATTCGGTTTGCGCGTTTTTTATTCTCACACACGCTTTGTCGGCGAGCACGCGTCACGATCTTATCAGAGAGCCACATAAATATCGCCCCTGCCAAAAAGCCAAGAGAGACGACTAACCAAGCGGGGAGAGCGAGTGTGTTTTCGGCACGCTCAATGGCAGGCTGTAAAAGTGACCAAAAGCTTGCAGCAATCATCACGCCCGAGGCAAAGCCAAGCATCACGTTCATCGTTTTGGGATTTGGGTTGCGAAAACAAAATACCGCTGCTGCCCCAAGAGCCGTCAGCGCCCATGTTCCAAGCGTTGCCAAGAGCGCGAGTACGACAACATTTTCCATAATATCACCTCATTCTACATAGTATGAGGGCAGTGCTTGCTCGGTGCGGTTTCTTTTCGACAAAAAAATTGAAAAAAGAGGAAAAATATTTTCCAAAAAGACTTGACAAACACAAAAAAAGGGAGTATAATATCATACGGTTAGCAAAGGCTAACTCACATCGGAACACATAGGAGGCCATTATGAACTTGCTTTCGGCAGAAGAGGGAAAAGAATACATCATTCGTGCCATCGAGACCGATGACGAGGAGTTGGATGCTTTTTTGTTCTCCCTGGGATGTTACAGTGGTGAGCCTATCACGGTTATTTCGCATCGCAAGGGTGGATGTGTGGTTTCGATCAAGGATGGCAGATATAGCATTGATAACCAGCTTGCTGCTGCAATCCTCATCTAAAAAATAATCGGTTGATTATTTTTTTGCCTGCCGGTTAGCATATGCTAACTGCGTGAAGATTGGTTGTAAAAACAATTTATAAACAAGGAGAAAAAACAATGAGAATTGCTTTAGCGGGCAACCCCAACAGCGGAAAAACAACCATGTATAACGCGCTGACGGGTCGCAACGAAAAAGTAGGAAACTGGGCGGGTGTTACCGTTGAACGTAAGGAGCACCCCATCAAAAAGTCGCTTACGGGCGGCGCTAAGGAACTGATCGCGGTTGACCTTCCCGGTGCGTATTCGATGTCTCCCTTCACATCCGAGGAGAGCATCACCAGCGCATACGTCAAAAACGAGCATCCCGACGTTATCATCAACATCGTTGATGCTACCAATTTGAGCCGCAGTCTCTTTTTTACCACGCAGCTGCTCGAGCTTGGAATTCCCGTTGTAGTCGCACTGAATAAAGCGGATATCAACGCAAAAAAGGAGACTGAGATCGACACAGCGGTGCTTTCAAAAGAATTGGGATGTCCCGTTGTGGAGACCATTTCTACATCTGCCAAGGGTATGAAAGAGGTTGTTGCCGCAGCCGTTTCTATCATTGGTAAGGGACAGAGCGCTCCCTACACACAAGGAGATATTGATCTTAGCGACAAAAAGGTTGTTGAAGCAGCCGACAGAAAGAGATTTGAATTTGTAAATGCCATTGTTGCAAAGGTCGAGACACGCAAGATCTTGACCAAAGACACAAGCGTGCAAGATAAGGTTGACCGTGTTCTTACCAACAAGTGGCTCGGCATTCCGATCTTTGCTGTTGTAATGTTTCTTGTTTTTCAGATCTCGCAGGCGTGGCTTGGTGATTGGATTGCCAATGGCATCGTTTTTAACGAAGGAGAAGCGAATGAAAGGGCAATTCCCGGTCTTGTAACGCTCATCGAAATGTTCGGCGAGTGGGTTGGCGGACTGATGGAGGGGGCAAATCCCATTCTTTCCGCTATCATTGTTGACGGTATCATCGGTGGTGTTGGTGCGGTTGTTGGATTCTTGCCCCTCGTTATGGTTATGTATTTCCTCATTGCACTCCTTGAGGACTGTGGATATATGGCACGTGCAACCGTTGTGCTTGATCCTATCTTCAAAAAGGTCGGTCTTTCCGGCAAATCCGTTATTCCGTTTATCATCGGCACGGGATGTGCTATTCCCGGTGTTATGGCTTGCCGTACAATTCGCAACGAGCGTGAAAGACGTGCAACGGCAATGCTGACTCCATTTATGCCTTGCGGTGCAAAATTGCCCGTTATCTCGCTGTTTGCAGGCGCATTCTTTGGCGAATCCGCTTGGGTGGGAACGATTATGTATTTTGCGGGCATCATTATCATTCTTCTTTGTGCACTTCTTGTCAATCTGCTCACAGGCTATAAGAACAGAAAATCCTTCTTTATTATGGAACTGCCTGAATATAAGGTTCCCAGCGCGGGGAAGGCGGCACTCTCAATGTTGCAACGTGGATGGGCATACATTGTCAAGGCGGGAACTATTATTCTCGTATGTAACTTTGTCGTTCAACTAATGCAGACCTTCAACTGGAGCTTCCAACCTGTCGAGGATGCAAGTGAGTCTATTCTCGCTACCATTTCGTTGCCTTTTGCATATCTGTTTGCACCCATTATCGGTGCGGTAATGTGGCAAATGGCTGCCGCAGCGATCACGGGCTTTATTGCCAAAGAGAACGTTGTTGGCACGCTGGCTGTATGCTTTGTAGGTCTTGAGAATCTTATCGACACCGAAGAGCTTGCCCTGATGGAAGGTGCAGGTGCCGAGGTTGCAGCTGTATTTGCTATTACCAAGGTAGCAGCACTTGCATATTTGATGTTCAACCTCTTCACCCCCCCTTGCTTTGCGGCTATCGGTGCGATGAACGCTGAAATCAAGAGCAAAAAGTGGCTTTTTGCAGGCATTGGACTCCAATTAGGCGTTGGATATTCTGTTGGCTTCCTCGTATATTTCTTCGGTACGCTCTTCACAGGAGCAAACTTCGGACCTGTTTGGATGCCTATTCTCGGTTGGGGAATCGTTGGCATTTTTGCTGCTGTTCTGATCGTGCTTATTATCAGAAAGAACCGTCAGCTAAAGGATGAATATGCACTGAAAGCAACATCCCGACAGACGGCAAAGGTATAATCGATGAATCCTGCAGATATTATTGTCATTATCGTTATTGCTTTGATTGTTGGTGGCGCTGTTGCATATATTATCAAGGCAAAAAGAAGCGGACAGCGTTGCATCGGCTGTCCTGATTCCAAAACCTGCGGCGGCAACTGTTCTGCCTGCCAAGGATGCTCATATCAACAAGAGGAAACAAAATAAAGAAAGGCTGTCTCGCTTGGCGAGACAGCCTTTCTTTATTGTTTATCCAAGAAACGAAAATACGTTAAATGCTTGTAAGAGAATAACAAAGAGCAACACAGGTGCCACGAATTTGATCATAACAACAAACAACTTTTCGCGATGAATGACATCACTCTTGTGTCCGATCTTTACCTCGTCAAGCACGCAGTGGGGCTTGCAGATCCATCCCACAAGAACACAGGTCAAGAGTGCTACGATGGGAAGCATCAGGCTGTTGGTCAGATAGTCGAGCAGATCGAGTATTTGGCCCGTCGTTCCATTAAGGAGAGAAATATCACAATAGAGGACGTTGTATCCCAAGCAAACGATCACACCGATAACAAGAGAGGTGACCAAGCATAGGGCAGTTGCAATGGGGCGTGTGAGGTGAAAACGGTCGATGATGCTGGAGGTTACCGCTTCCATCAAGGAGATCGCCGAGGTGAGCGCAGCAAAAAATACCAAAAGGAAGAAGAGAGCTCCAACGATGTGGCCGATGATACCCATCTGTTCAAACACCTGCGGCAGAGAGACGAACATCAGGCTCGGTCCGGAGCTTGCAAGACCTTCTGTGCCTTGAAAAACGAAGACTGTGGGAATGATGATCAACCCTGCCAAAATGGCAACACCGGTATCAAAAAGCTCGATTCGATTGATAGAGGATACAAGATCGGTCTCTTTTTTTGCATAAGAACCATAAGTGATCAAAATACCCATCGCCACACTCAGCGAGTAGAACATCTGACCTGTTGCATCCAAAAGGATAGAGAAGAATCTGCCAACCGTCAGCCCCTCAAAATTGGGGATGAGATAGATCTTTAGTCCTTCCCAAGCGGTGCGCGTGGTATTGGTCTGGGCATCATAGTGTGAGAGGGTGAGGGAATAGATCGCAATGCCGATGATGAGCACAAGAAGAACGGGCATCATAATTTTAGAGGCCTTTTCAATTCCTTTTTCAACGCCCAACAAAACAATGAGCGCCGAAAGTCCCATAAACACAAACAGACAAACAATCGGAGTTATTGAATCTGTA
Source organism: Eubacteriales bacterium (assembly GCA_045594745.1). Taxonomy (GTDB): domain Bacteria; phylum Bacillota; class Clostridia; order Oscillospirales; family CAG-272; genus UMGS1865. The sequence continues at coordinate 14,307 of JAZNZC010000087.1, read as the reverse complement.
ATAAAGCCGGAGAAAAAGTCTCCCGCACCCGTGGTATAGATCTGCTTTGCACCGCCGCTGATATAGGTCGCACCGTAATTTACGATCCAACCGCCGATCACGCAATAGTAGGGGAAAATGATCATCGGGACGATCGTAGCCATCCAACCGAGAAATCCGAATCGACGATCCAATTTGCCGTAGGCTTGCAAAGGGCCAACGCCTGTTTTTCGGCCAATGGCGATCTCCGCCGTCATCAGCGTGTAGCCAAAGGATAAAACCAAAAGAATATAAAGCAGAAGAAAAAGACCTCCGCCATCCTTTGCGGCCAGATAGGGAAATCGCCAAAGATTTCCAAGACCGATGGCAGAGCCTGCAGAGGCGAGAATAAAGCCAAGATTACCGGTAAAGTTTCCGCGTTTGCTCATTTATAAGTGTTCCTTTCGGGAAAAAATCGATTGCCAAAAATTGATGGTGCAATAACGTTATTATTCTACCATAAAAGTGCCCCAAATGCAAGATAATAATGATAATATTTTGAAAAATAAAGGGAAAAAATCAAAATGAAAGTTTTGCACGTTATCAGTGATACCAATATCGGGGGCGCAGGAGTCCTTCTTTGCAATCTCTTAGCTTGCTTTGACCGTGATAAGGTGGAGAGCATCGTCGCACTCCCGTGTGGCTCCAAGCTTGCTCCGCGGTTTGTCAAAATGGGAGTTCCCGTGCTCTATTTGAGTGAGGTTTGTGAGCGCATCTCGCCAAACTCGGTTTGGGAGCTCTCGCGCATCATCAAAAAAAGCAAGGCAGACATTGTGCATACCAATGCCGCAGTGGCGGCGCGTGTTGCGGCAAGACTTTGCCGCGTTCCGGTTTTGCATACAAGGCATTGTTGCTTTCCACCCACGGGGGCTCTTGCAAATCCTTTCGTGCGACGTGCCGCAGGTGTTTGCAACAGGATGCTTTCGGATCACGTCATAGCCACAGCCGAGGCCGCCGCCCAAAATCTGCGTCAATTAGGGGTTCCCGAAAAGAAGATGAGCATTATCATCAACGGCTCACTACCCGTTCGAGAGATCGGCGAAGCAACACTTATCGAAACACGAAGAACATTTGGAGTAGAGAAGGACGATTTCACCATTGGCATTTGCGCGCGCCTAGAAGATTGCAAAGGGCACGATACGTTTCTTTCTGCCGCCGCTATTTTGCGAGAGCTACGGCCGAACATTCCATTCCGTTTTCTTATCGTTGGGGACGGTAGCCGCCGCGCAGAGCTCAAAAAAATGAGTTCCGACCTCAACCTCAACGACTGCGTAACATTCACGGGATTTGTAGCCGATATGGCACCTATCTATCATATTTTGCGCGTCAACGTCAACTGCTCCTCGGGCACGGAGACCTCATGTCTTGCTATTTCCGAGGGGATGAGCGTAGGGCTTCCCACCGTCGCCAGCAACTACGGTGGCAACGTGGCAATGATAGGAGAGAGTGACGCAGGATCTCTTTTCCCCGTAGGGGATGCCGAAGCGCTTGCCAATGCCATCCTGCAAATTGCCGAGAATGAAGAACTTGAAAAAAGAATGAAAGCGTGCGCACGTGAACGGTATCTTTCACACTTCACAGCCGAGAAAATGAGTAGAGAAGTGCAAAATGTGTATGAAAATCTCGCAACAAAAAGGAAAAGCAGAAGTTGAATAAACTTCTGCTTTTCTTATTTAGATTCCCAACAGCGCCGATGCAATGGTAAAATAGATCATCAGCGTCACGGTGTCAACAATGGTCGTAATAAAGGGGCTTGCCATAACCGCAGGGTCAAGGCCGATCCTCTTTGCACCGAGAGGTAGGAGTGTGCCAACGGCTTTTGCCACAACAATGGCAGAAAAAACGGTTGCAGCGATTACAAGAGAGATGATCAAATTGTTTTGCACGTCGCCCGAGGTAGATGTGGAAAACATTTGAAAACGGAAATCGATCGCCACTACCTTAATAAATGTGGCAATCGCCAAGGTCAGACCACAAAGAACACCTACGCGAAGCTCCTTCCAAAAAACGTGGAATACGTTTTTGAGTTCGATTTCGCCAAGAGAGAGTCCACGAATGATGGCAACCGAGGTTTGTCCGCCTGCGTTACCGCCCGTACCCATCAGCATAGGGAAGAACGCCGTGAGAATAGCATAAGTACCAATGGCAGCCTCATATTTGGTGATGATGGTGCTGGTGAAGGTAGCAGTCAGCATCAGGAGGAGCAACCACGGAACACGTTGCTTCCAAGTCTCCCAAACGGTGGTTTTGAGGTAGGGCTTGTCACTCGGCAAAATAGCCGCCATCTTTTCAATATCCTCGGTGGCCTCGGTTTCGAGGACGTCCAAAGCGTCGTCAACCGTTACAAGACCGACCAAGCGCTTTTCCTTGTCAACGATGGGGAGCGCGATGATATCGTAGTGCGAGATCATATTTGCAACCTTTTCTCGGTCGTCGTGCGTGGTGGCATACAGAACATTTTCATTCATAATGTCGCCAATCAACTGACTGGGCTCTGCAAAGAGCAGTTGTTTGAGCACAACAACGCCCTCAAGCACGCGCTTTTGGTCGGTGACGTAGGCGACGTAGACTGTCTCCTTATCAAGACCGATGCGGCGAATACGAGTAATAGCTTCTTGGCAGGTCATATTCTTGCGAAGATCGATGAACTCGCTTGTCATAACGCTTCCCGCGCTTTCCTCGCGGTAGGCTAAGAAGCGGTTGATCTCCTCGCGCGTTTCGGGAGTTGCATTTTTCATTATGCGCTTGACCACGTTTGCGGGCATTTCCTCCAACATATCAACTGCGTCGTCGGTGTAGAGCTCTTCGAGCATCTCACCGATCTCGCGGTCGGTCATATGTTGGATGATGATCTCCTGCAAATCAGGATCCAACTCGGCAAACACCTCGGCGGCAATGTCCTTTTTGAAAAGACGGAACACGCGCGAGACCTGATCCTCGGGGAAAAGAGAGAGCAGGTCAGCGGCATCCACAGGGTTGCACTTGTCTATTTCTTGTATAAATTCAGCATATTTTTTCTGCAAGAGCAATTCTTGCAGCGCTTCAAATTCCAAAACCGTGGTCTCGGACATAAGAAACACCTCCTTTTCGGAACGGTGCGAGGGCGCGTTAAGCGTTCTCGGAGAGTGCGTTCAGCGTTTTTTGATAGTTTGCAAGCTTTTCTTCAGCCTCTTTTTTATCAGAAGCTTCCAACATATAATAAAACTTGATCTTTGGTTCTGTTCCCGAGGGACGGGCAACGATGACGTCACCGTTAGACAGACGGTAGTAAAGCACGTTGGAGGAGGGCAGTCCCGTGGGGCGAACCTCGCCGCCCTCGGTGATCGTTCCCGCACCGTAATCGCCAACAAGGGTTACGGCAACGCCGCCAAACTCTGTGGGCGGATTTTTACGAAGACCATCCATCAGCGCCGCCATACGAGCAGGGCCGTCAAGACCTTCCATATAGATCTCCACATTCTTCTCGAGGCAGAAGCCGTATTTTTCAAACAGAGCGGCGAGAGCATCCGAGAGTGTCATTCCGCGCGCACGGTAGTAAGCAGTCATCTCACAAATGAGCATAGCGGTTACAACAGCGTCCTTGTCGCGGGCGTAGGTACCCTTGAGGTAGCCGTAGCTTTCCTCAAATCCAAACAAAAAGCTGCCGTCTCCACTTTTTTCGTAGTTCTTGATGACCTCGCCGATAAACTTGAAGCCTGTGAGCACGTTGTGCATTGTAACGCCGTTTGCGGCGCAGATCTTTGCGGCAAGCTCGCTGGTGACGATGCTTTTAACAACGTAAGGATTTTTGGGCATCGTGTTCGTTTCTTTGTAGGCGGTGATGATATAATCCACCAAGAGCGCACCCATCTGGTTGCCCGTAATGGTAGCAAAAGAGCCGTCGGGTGTGCGCGACATAACACCTACGCGGTCGGCGTCGGGGTCGGTTGCAATGACGAGGTCAGAGCCAACCTTGTTTGCAATCTCAATGCCCAAAACGAATGCCTCGGGATATTCGGGGTTTGGCTTTTTGACAGTCGGGAAGTTCCCATCGATCTTCATTTGCTCATCAACTGTGTAAAGATGCTTCAGCCCAACGCGAGAGAGAATGGCGGGAACAAGTCTATAACCCGTTCCGTGAAGAGGGGTATAGACGATTTTGAGTTCATCCGCAACAGCGGAGATCGCATCGGGATTAACCGCTTGCGCCGCTACGTTGGATAGATACTTTTCGTCCATCTCTTCGCCAATGATCGTTACAAGACCTATATCAAGAGCCTTGGTAAGAGGCATTTTCTTGACGTCTTTGAAGATATCAAGACGCGCGATCTCTGCGGCGACTGTGTCGGCGTGCTCGGGGGGGAGCTGTGCACCGTCCTCCCAATATGCCTTGTAGCCGTTGTATTCCTTTGGATTGTGCGAGGCGGTGATATTGATACCTGCAACGCAGCAGAGCTCACGCAAAGCAAAGGAAAGCTCGGGTGTGGGGCGCAGAGAGTCAAAGAGATAGACTTTGATGCCGTTTGCGGCAAGAACGCAGGCGGCAGTTTCGGCAAAAAGCTGAGAATTGAGACGGCTGTCACAAGCAATGGCAACGCCATCGTCAGAGCGGCCCTCGCGCACGATCAGGTTAGCAAGACCTTGCGTTGCGTGTGCCACGGTGTGCACATTCATTGCATTCATTCCCACCTTCATTGTGCCGCGCAAGCCGGCAGTACCAAAGGACAGTCCGTGAGAAAAACGCAACTCAACTTCGTCTGCATCGCTTTCGATCGCGCGCAATTCTGCCTTTTCACTGTCGCTCAATGCATCGGCATCGAGCCACTTATAATAGGTATTCCAAAATTCTTTCATAAAAGTTCCTCCGAGATATAAGATGTAGCCGACCTCAGATGTGGTTCAAGCATAGAATATGTCAGTTCTTTTCGAGATATGCGGAGAGAGCCTGCGCGAGCTGATCGGGGCAGGATGTGCTTTTGAATCCGCAACGAATACCGGAGAGACGTTCGATAGCATCGGTGACGGACATTCCCTTGACGAGTGCGGCAACACCCTGCGTGTTGCCTGAGCAACCGCCCATATAGCGAACCTCGGTAATGATGCCATCCTCAATGGCAATATCAATGGCGCGGGAGCATACGCCGCGCGTGGTGTAAGTAAAACGATCCATATCTGTTATCCTTTTCGTTTGATGTGAGAATAAATGCCGATTGGCGTATATTGCGGGGCGACGGTTGCAAGATAGAGTAAAAAGGGATACAGGTCGCCGCCATGAATGTCAAAGGTCACATGAAAGTGAAAATTTTCTCCTTGTGGGAGCGTGTTCAGGGTTGCAAGGTGCAAGCCATAAAAGTTTGCCGCCATCAAAATGTCTGCCACTGATGTGGCAAGCTCCTCGGGGAGCGAGCAACGAAAGAATCCGTTCTTTTCTGCATCGCTTATAAAGAGAGGGAGCATATTTCGCCGCAAAAGGGCAAAGCGTGTTCTGCGCGAGGCATCTGCATCTGCAATATCACAGCAGGCGGCAATTTTCAGATCATACTGTGAAATGAGCTTGGCAAAGCCGATGAGCTCACCCTCAACTGCGTTTTCAATGGGCAAAATACAGTACTCACAATGCCCGTTAAAGACTTCCTCGCAGGCGGCGTGAAAGCTGTGTGCATAAGCTGCACGTGCATCCGGCACAAGAGAGGCGAACGCAAGATAGGCATTGTCGGTATAACTGCTTCGCTGATAGACGATGCGACCGGATGCGTGCGGAGCGATTTCCTCGGCATCGGGAAAGAGTGCGGGCAAAAGATGCTCACGGTCGCACAGCTTTTCGTATAACGCCCGACAAAGGATCATACATTGCCGTGCCTCCAAAAGTCCACGCGAGCGAGAAAGTAGCTCCGCATTGTTCGTGAGCGCATCGGCAGACGGATCGGCGGGCGAGATGCGATAATAGGGGAGCGAGGATAGCAGGTCAGCAAGATCATCGGTTTGAGCGATCTCTACGGCTAATTCATAGAGGTGTGCGATCTCTTGCTCACCGAGAAGATCCGCGCGCTCGGTCAATTCCTGCAAATTCTCGGCTATTACGCCCTCGGGCGAATAGGTTTCAAAATCTCTCATTACAAAAGGCCGAGAACGGTGTAGCTGTCAGAGAGGAATTTTTGCAATTCCTCGGCGGAAAGCTTCTTTTGCGAGAGCTGTGCCAGCCCATAAAGATATGCCGCAGTGATCTCTTGCTTTTCTCCCTCCATCGTTTCCAATTTGGAAATGAGAGGAGAGGAAAGATTGAGTGTAAGCGTAATTTGCTGAGGATAGGAATTCATACCCATATTCATGCCGTTCATCGCGTAAAGCTTGAGCATTTCATCCATACGGCGAGACTGCTCGGAAAGCGTGATGAGAGCGGGAACGCTCGCATCCTTCAGACTTGCAAATTCCACCTTGAGCTCTTCATTGCCGCTGACCTTTTTGAAAAGGGCAACGAGCTCCTCTTTCGTGTCAGTATCGCCATCCTGCTTGAGGGCAGATGCAATATCAGCATCGATTCGCAAATATTTTACGGTGCTGTCATACATTTCAAGCGTGGAGAGGAACTGCGCATCAAGAGGCTTTTCGCAAACGGCGATGCGAATGTTTTCGGCAGAAAACATTGCAATATACTGCGCCTGTGCGGCCTTGTCCGAGGTGTAATAAACGGTATTTTCGTGTTTTTCCTTTGCGCTCTCCAAATAGTCGGCGGTGGTGACATAGGTGCCGTCGGTCAATTCGAGAAGCAGGGAATCCTTTACGCGGTCATAGAATTTGCGGTCACGCATACAAGCGTATTCCACAAAGGTGCGAATGTCGTTCCAAACCTTTTCATATTCCTCGCGCGCTACGTTGCAAAGGCTGTTTAGCTTGTCGGCAACCTTTTTGGTGATGTGAGCCGCTACGCGGGAAACGTAGGTGTTGTTTTGCAGATAACTGCGCGAGACGTTGAGGGGAAGCTCGGGGCAATCAAGAACGCCCTTGAGCATCAAAAGATATTCGGGAATGACCTCTTTGATGTTGTCGGCAACGAATACCTGATTGTAATAGAGTTTTACTTGTCCCTCGATCGATTCAAACTCGTTGGTAATGCGGGGGAAATAGAGAATACCGCGGAAGTTGAGGGGATAGTCAGCGTTGACGTGGATCCAGAACAAGGGATCACGATAGTCGTGAAAGACCTTGTGATAGAACTCCTTGTATTCTTCTTCGGTGCAATCCGAGGGGGTTTTCAGCCAAAGGGGAGTAGTGTCATTGATGGGGGTGGGAGCGTCCTCACCGTCTTTTTTCTCCGCGTCCTCATCGGCGGAGAAAAAGATCTCCACGGGCATAAACGCGCAGTATTTTTCCAGGATTTCTTCGATCTTTTCTTTTTCAAGGTAAGCGACCTCATCCTCCGAAATGTGCATTACAACGGTGGTGCCGTGAGAGTCGCGCTCGCCAAGAGAGGTTTCAAATTCGCCCTCTGCGTTGCAGTTCCAATAAACGGCAGGAGCGTCGGTATAGGACTTGGTGATCAGCTCTACGCGCTCGCTGACCATAAAAGAGGAGTAAAAGCCAAGACCAAAGTGACCAATGATGCCGTTGCTTTTGTTCTCGCCCTCGTATTTTTCAACGAATTCCAAAGCACCCGAGAGCGCGATCTGACAGATATAGCGGTCAAGTTCATCGGCGGTCATACCAATGCCGTTGTCGCTTACGGTCAGGGTCTTTGCATCTTTGTCAAGGATCACGTCCACGCGATATTTTTCGTCGCCGCCGTCGTACTGACCGAGAGAGGAAAGTCGTCTCAGCTTTGTAACGGCATCGCAGGCGTTGGAAACGATCTCGCGCAAAAAGATGTCTTTTTCGGAATACAGCCATTTCTTAATAACGGGGAATATATGTGCGGTCTCGACGGTGATACCGCCTTTTTTGTTGAAATTTGATTGGTTCATAAAAACCTCCGGGGGATAAATTATTCTTCGCTTGTTGTGGGTTCGACCTCTTCTGCGGTCGAGGTCTGGCACAGATCCTCTTCTGTTGCAACTTCGGCAACGGGGGCTTCTGCTTCGGGAACGCGTGTTGCGCCAAGATATTCTCCAACACAAGCGGCAATGGTAGCATGATCTTGCGGAACGTAGAGGTCGTATTTGCGTGCAAGAGAGAATGCCAACAGATGTGTTCTTTCTTCCTTAGTCAAAGGGCCGTAGCCATCTGCCAAATTGACAACCCGGCGACGGAACTTCGGTTTTTTCTTTTCTTCCGTTCCATTATCATCGATCTCTGTTGAAAGTCCTTTGTCTTGCAAACGCTTGTTGAGGAACTCGTTGGTCAGCTCGATAACGGTGGCAAAGAGCGGAACGCCAAGCACCATACCTGCCAAGCCCCAAATAGCGCCCATTACGGTAATGGCGATCATAACGCACAGGGAGCTCACACCCGTGTTCTCACCAAGGATCTTGGGTGCGATAATGTTGCCGTCGATCTGCTGAACGATAAGGATGCAAAGAAGGAAGGGAATGACCTTGATAGGATCTGTCAAAAGAATAATGACAGCCGAGGGAATAACACCGATAAACGGTCCTACTACGGGAACGATATCGGTAATACCGATCAAAACTGCGATCAGGAGCGCGTAGGGAACCTCCATAATCGAAATGATGACATATACGAGCACACCCACGATGGTGGAGTCAAGTATCTTGCCGCGCAAAAATCCGCCAAAGGACTCGTCGGCAATGGTGCAGACGCGCGTGATACGTTCGTTGATGCGATGATTGAAAAGTGCCTTTCTCGTGCGCATAATCTGGGCGTACAATCTTTCCTTCCCGGCAAGAATATACACGGAGATAAAGAGACCGAAAATAATATCGGTCAGAATGAAGAAGGTGTCACCGAGATATTCAAACAGAATGAGAATGGTATTGCCGGAGAGGAGACGGTCCATCAGCTCATCCACGTTCACGTTTTGAACGATCCAATCAAGTCCTTGCTGTAAGGTCTCGTTTTTAACGGGGGGGATTTTCAAGTTGAAGCTTTCATTGATTTGCGCAAGCAAGCCGTTTATGTTCTCGAGTGCCGTTGCCAAAAGCGTCTCGTAGTTTTCCAAAAAATCAAGAACACTCGCCAACAGCTGCGGGATGATGAGCATCAGCAAAATAACAAAAATGAGAGCCAGAACGATATAGGTGCCGATCAAGGAGAGCGTGCGGCGTACAGTAAAGGAGCGCACACCCGAAAAAGCCAATCTCTCAAACATACGGAAGATAGGATTGCACAAGTAAGCGATTACAGCACCGATGATAACGGGACGTAAGATGCGGAAGACTTGTTCGATAAACGAGGAGAAGCTATCTCTTTTGATGATGACAAATAAAACTGCCAACGCAGCCAAAATGGCATAAAGTGCATAGCGCTTGATCTGTTTACGGGCTTTCATACTTGGGCACCTCCCATCGTTTCATCTTCGTTTGTGCCTTCCAATGCCGCCTCAAGCATTTCTTCGTAACGGGCGTTGCTCTCGGCACGCACATTTTTTTCAACGGATTCAGCCGAGAACTGTGTCAAAACCTCCGGAGGGGCATCAGAGAGTAGATTCATCTTGCGGGCATTTTGGTAGGCAGTAAGAAATCTGCGGTCCTTTTTGGAAAGACTGTTTTCATGACCGCCGGCAATTTGGTTGTTGATGTGCAAGGCGCGTTTTTCAATCCGCACAATAATACGTCCCAACTGGGATTTGGACATATGCAAATAGTCCATCGAGAGGTCGGGAGCAAAATAGTTTTCTGTGTCGTCGGGCATACGCATGTGCTGCAGGCGCTCGTGAATGAGGTCGTCTGCCAAATCGAGCAAGGTTGCAAACAGCGGAACTGCAATGATCAGTCCCACCAACCCGAATAGCGTACCCATCGTGCAGATCGCAACAATAACGCACAACGGTCCAACACCCGTGTTGTAGCCAACGATTCTGGGGCTGATGACGTTACTGTCGATCTGATAGATGATAAACATGATCAAAGTGAAAGGAATTACCAACGAAGCATTGGTAAAGAGCAAGAGAACAAATGCAGGTATAAAGCCGATGAGGAATCCGATGGTGGGGATGATGTTCCAAACGGCAATCGAAGAAGCAATGAGAAGCGCGTTCGGAATTTGAGCAATGGAAATAGCGATATAGGTCAGCACACCAACGATAAGAGAGTCGAGCAGGCGTCCCTCAACAAATTTGCCAAACAGATTGTTTGCTTTTGTGCAGATCTTTGTAATTCTTTGGTTGGTTTTGTCACTGAATATCGCATTGCGGAATTTCATGATCTGCGAATAGCGTTTCTCCTTGGATGCGAGCAAATAGATGGAAATAAAAATAGCAAAAATAACGTCGGTCGCACCCGAAATAAACAGGCTGGCCTTGTTGGTAATAGCCGGAATTTGCTCGGAAAGCTCTGCCAAAACATTATCGATAAAGGTCGAAATAATACTTGCGTCAATCTGTCCCAAGGCGTTTTTGACGTTGAAGAAATTGAATATCGTATCGTTGATAGCTTTTATCACTCCGTTAATGCTTGCGATCGCTCCATCAACGTAAACCTGATAGTTGGTGATAAAGTTCATCAGAGTAGAAATTAGTTGGGGAAGGATGAGGAGTGCGATAAGACCAACCAAAAGAAGTGCTGCGATGTATGTCAAAAGCAAGGAGAGCGCACGACGGGCGGCGGAGGGGTACACACGGTAAAACACCCTTCGCTCCAAAACGCGGAATATAGGATTGAGTAAATAAGCAAATATCAGACCCAGAATTACAGGACCGAGAATGTCGATTACGACCGAGAGCCACGTATTGATCTCTTGGTAAAAGGCAATCATCAAAAGAAGCAAAAATCCACCTGCTATGAGCAATATGCGATTGGTGACTTGATAGCTGCCGCTTTCTTTTTTAGGGGATGTCATCGTTCGTCTACTCCTTTGGACACAAAATATTCCACTATAATTTTATACCAATTTTTCCGTCTCGTCAAGTCCTTTTTTTATTTTTTAATATTATTTACAAAAAATATTGAAAAGAGACGCGTTTTGTGGTAAAATAATGGTGAAATATCCACGGAGAGGTAAAAGAATGCACACCGAAAGAGCCAATGCAAAGATCAACACGTATCTGAATATCACCTCGCGGCGTTCCGACGGCTATCACGATATCGTCAGCGTGATGCAAACCGTTTCGCTGTGTGACTTGGTAACGGTCGCTTTTGTGCCTGCACCGCAGTCCCGAATTTTACTGTCTGTATCGGGGAATGCCGATCTGCCTGCTGATTGTCGCAATCTTGCGTGGCGGGCAGCAGAACGCTTTTTGCAACACACGCACCTGACGGGAGCGGTGCAGATCATGATACAAAAGCACATTCCCGTGGCAGCAGGGCTGGCAGGGGGGAGCGCCGATGCTGCCGCCGTTCTGCGTGCGCTCAACCGCTTGTGCGGAGAACCTCTTGCGACAGAGGAACTCTGCGAGATCGGTCTTACGCTTGGCGCTGATGTTCCGTTCTGTATTCGCGGAGGCGCTATGCTTGCCACAGGTGTCGGTGAGGTTCTGGAGCGCATTCCCGATATGCCGACCTGCACGCTGGTCATTGCCGCAGGAGAGGAGGGCATTTCCACGCCGCATGCCTATGCTGCGCTGGATGAAAAATACAACTTTTTCGAGTGCCCACAAGAGGAAAATACCAATGTATGTGAACTGATCGATCTTTGGCAAAACGATGCGCTTTCTGCATCCTGTTCTTGCTTTTATAACATTTTTGAGGATGTTATTCCCGAAGAAAATACCGGTGTTGATACCATCAAACGCGTGATGCGTGAAAGAGGAGCAATGCGTGCTATGATGAGTGGTAGCGGACCTTCCGTCTTCGGCGTTTTTGAAGAACAAAAAGAAGCCGAACAGGCTTGCACAGCCCTGCAAGCGATGGGATATAAAGCCTTTGTTTGTCATCCGCGCGGACAATATACCGATTAAAACACGAGATTTTTTCCGTTTGTTCATATGTAGTTCACAACAAAGGTGTAACATATACGTAATTTTGTGATTATGCGCCTATGCATAAGAAAGGATTCCAAATTGAAAGAAAAAAACGAATTGATCGCTTGTCGCCGCAAAACATCTATCGGCGGTCAAGCTTTGATGGAGGGCATTATGATGCGCGGTCCCAAGATGACCGCAATGGCCGTCCGCAACACCCGGGGCGAGATCGTTATGGAAGAGTTTGAAACGCGCACCTCAAAGCGTCTGGCATTTTGCCGCTGGCCCATTATCCGCGGTATTCTCGGCTACGTCGACTCTATGACACTCGCCTACAAGTGCCTGATGCGCTCGGCAGAGCTTTCGGGGCTTGAGGACCTTGTTGAGGAAAAGCCCAAGAAGAAAAAGGGCAAAAAAGACACCGCCGAGGTCGTAGAAGAAACTCCCGCCGCTGAAGCCGAAGAGCAACCGACCGAAGAAAAAAAGACAAAAAAAGAAGACAAAATGCCCGCCTGGATGATGACACTTGTGTCTGTCGTAAGCGTTGTTTTCGGCTTTGTTTTGGCGATCGGACTCTTTATGCTTCTGCCTACGTTCCTGTATGGGCTTGTCGCACCCTTGATCGAGGGGGAAAGCCTTGTTGTCAATTCCATTTGGAAATCTGCCATCGAGGGTGTCCTTAAGGTGCTTTTGCTTGTCGGATATATGGCAGCGATCTCTTTGATGAAGGATATCCGCCGTACCTATATGTACCACGGTGCCGAGCATAAAACGATCTTCTGCTATGAAGCGGGCTTGCCCCTGACTGTTGAGAACGTACGCGCACAGCGCCGTTTTCACCCCCGTTGCGGTACGTCGTTCCTTATTTTGATGCTCCTTGTCAGCATCTTTATCTCCTTCTTTATCGATCCCATTTCCGCCGCCATCAGTGGGGATGTTCTTCCGCTTGGCTGGCGTGTACTCGTTAAATTTGCACTTCTGCCCATCATTGTGGGTGTTGGCTATGAGCTTATCAAATTCGCCGGCAGACACGACAATGTGCTCACGCGCATCATCTCTCTCCCCGGCGTTTGGCTTCAACATCTGACCGTTTTTGAGCCCGATGACGATATGATCGAATGCGCCATCACCGCTCTTGAGCGTGTCATCCCCGACGACGGCAGCGACAACTGGTAATCTGTGAGGATATTATGAATACAGAACTGATCAAACAACAAGCAAAAAGTGCCGTCACCGAGCTGCTTTCGGTGGCAGGACTCCATAAAGGCGACATTCTTGTAATTGGATGTTCTTCTTCCGAGATCGTAGGCGAGACCATCGGGCACGGATCGAGTATCGAGGCGGCAAAAGCCGTTTTTGAAGCGATCTATCCGATTTTGAAAGAGCAGGGTATCTATCTTGCCGCTCAGTGCTGTGAGCACCTCAACCGCGCCCTTATCATTGAGCGCGAGTGCGCAAAGGCATACGGACTTGAGGAGGTCTGCGTCGTTCCGCAACCCAAGGCAGGGGGCTCCTTTGCTACCACCGCGTGGGCGAATTTTGATGCTCCCGTAGCTGTTGAAGAGATCCGCGCGCAAGCAGGACTTGACATTGGCGGCACTCTTATCGGTATGCATCTGTGCCGCGTAGCCGTTCCCGTAAGACTTTCGCAAAACCGCATTGGAGACGCCATTCTTTTAGCTGCTCGTACCCGCCCGAAGTATATCGGCGGTATCCGTGCTAAATACGAATAATAGGAAAGAACCTGATTGTTTTGCGCTTTTACAAGAAAAAAGCAAAAAATATCCCGAATTCTATTGACAATACAGGGCTTTTCGTGTTATAATAACGTGAATTGGCTTTTTGATAACCCAGCGAACCCTTCCGAACAGCTTGTTCGGCAACAGAAAGGAGTGACTGTCTCTCATGGAGATAGCAATCATTGCTCACGACCTGAAAAAAGAACTAATGACAGAGTTTTGCATCGCATATTGCGGCATTCTCTCAAAGCATAACCTCTGCGCCACCAGCATTACCGCAAAGTATATCGCCGACGCAACAGGACTCGAGATTGAGCGTCTGATGGCAGGTATTCACGGCGGCAAACAGCAGATCGCATCCCGCATTTCCTGCAACGAGATCGACGTGCTTTTGTATTTCAAGGATACACGCCCCGACTCGCAAATGGAAGAGATCGACACCGAGCTTTTGCGCCTTTGCGACCTTTACAACGTGCCGGTAGCAACCAACATTGCCACTGCAGAGGTCATTGTTACCGCGCTTGACCGCGGCGACCTTGATTGGCGCGAGATCTACAATCC